>JALZDC010000096.1 GCA_030862755.1 Actinomycetota bacterium | reverse complement strand
GGCACGGGCGGCTCGTTAGACTTCCGATCGGACCGGCGGCTTCAGGAAGGCCATTCCGGCTTCTTCGGTTCCTTCCCCAGCAGGTCATCCAGCGAACGCTTCGGCCGGCGTTGAGCGTTCGCGATCTCCTCGGCCAGACGGTCCGGCGGCGCGTCGTCCGCGGCCTCGAGCATCTCCTCCAGCGACTTCCCGGCGCTTCCCCTCAGCCGGATCCGGAGCGCGGTGAGCACCGCCTCGTGCCGCTCCGACAGCCCCTGGTTGACCTTGATCTCGGTCAGGGCTTCCTCGGCCTTGGCGATGAGCGCCTCGTCGTCCACGAAGGGCAGTCTGCCACGTCGGGTGACGGCCCGATCTACCTCCCGGCCGATCGGTCGCCGGTCCCTTCGGCGCGTCCGCGCTTCAGAGACGGCGGCGGAGCGGCGCCGGCTGGTCGGCGATCTCGAAGACGTCGACCGGCCGGCGGAAGCCCTCGATCTCGAGCTCACCGAGCGGCGTGGCGTGGACCCGCTCCTTCACGCCCGGCACGGCGAGCGTCCGCTCCGAAACCACGATCTGATCGGGTCCGGCGATCTTCGCGAGGTGCGACGCGAGGCTCACGTGGTTGCCGATCACCGTGTACTCCGTCCGTGTCTCCGAGCCGATGTTCCCGACCGTGACGTAGCCGGTGCTGATCCCGATCCCGACGTTCAGGCCCTCGTCCGGCTCGAGCGGCCACCGCGTCCGAAGGTCGCGGAGCTGCTGGCGCATCTCGAGCGCCGCCGCGACGGCCCGCTCCGCGTGGTCCTCGAAAGGGATCGGGTCGCCGAAGAACGACAGGATCCCGTCGCTGACGTACTTGTCCATCGTGCCGCCGTTCCGGAACACCACGTCGGTCATCAGCGAGAAGTGCTGATTCACCCCGTCGATCAGCTCTTCGGGCTCGATCCGGTCCGACATCGACGACAGACCGCGGATGTCGGCGACCAGGATGCTGAGGTTGCGACGCGTCGAGGTGAGCGCCATCGGCGCCTGGCCGCTCAGAACCGCGTCCGCGACCTGCGGCGCGAGGTAGCGGCGGAGCTGCTCCGCCCGCCGGATCTGCCCCAGCTGTTCCTCGACCTGCTTCTCGAGGTTCTCGTTCAGGTCTTCGAGCTCCCGGTACATCTTCGCCAGCTGTCCACGCGTGCGGTTCAGGTTGACCGTGAGCCGTCCGAACTCGTCGCGGTTCGGGACGTCGACGTCATCCTCGAAGTCGCCGCCCGCGATCCGTCCCAGGGCGTGGTCGACCTTGCGGACCGGGCGGATCAGCGACCACGACAGCACGGCGCCGAGGCCGAGGGCGATCAGGAGGCTGATGCCGGCGAAGGCGCCCACGGCGACCAGCAGGAACCGGTGCAGCGACGAGAGCTCCGCCGACGCGGCATCCACCCGGGCCTCGAACGAGTCGATCAGCGTGTTGAGCTCGTCCTCGAGCTCATGCGAGATCTCGTGCTCGGCCGAGATGTGCAGATCGAGCGCCCGGTCGATGTCGTCGGCTTCGTAGAGCCGGAGGACCTCCGTGCCGGCCTCGGCGAACCGTTCGTCGATCGTGCGCACCCGGTCGATGCTCGCCTGGACACCGGGACCGCCGAGCGTCTCGATCGCGTCCAGGTCCTCGATCAACGCGGACTTCGCTGTCGCGATCTTGTCGTTCCACGAATCGATCCGCGTGATCAGCGCCATCGCGCGGTAGTGGCTCTGTGCGGTGACGCTGTAGATCGCCTCACGCGAATGGGCGTTGAGCTGATGGAGCCGAAGGAGCTCGTCGGCCTGGGCCTTCATCTGGCCGATCACGAGGATGCTCATCACGCCCATCGCGACCAGAAGCACGGCGATCACGAGGAACGCCGCGAGCATCTTCGTGTGGACGGTGGCCCGGATCCGCGCGATGAAGTCGACGGCGGGCCGGATCAGCGGCGGGAGGCGGTCGGGATCCGGCTCCGGCAGTGTGAGGACGTCGACATCGGGCGACGCGCCCTGGTCTGGAGCCCTCGTCATCTCTTCCTCTGGAACGCGTTGATCGGCCATGTCGCCGCCCTTAGCTGTGGGAACGGCTCATGTTCCGCTCCGGTCGAGCCTCCGTCAACGGGGGGTGGCGGGCCAGTCCACCGCGACGACGTCGACCGGCTCGGCGATCCCCTTCAGCGTGACGGCGCGATGGTCGGACGTCCGCACGCCGGCGAGTCCGGCGAGGGTCTCCTCGCTGGCGAGGATCTCGCCCGGGCCGGCGAGCGAGGCGATCCGGGCGGCGGCGTGAACGCCCAGGCCGGCGTAGCTGCCGCCGCCCTGGGCGGCCTCGGAGGCGTGGAGGCCCATCCGGACGTGTGGCGCGAAGCCGTGCGCCCGGCGGTGCTCCCCGAGCCTGCGTTGGATCTCGACCGCGCACTCGACGGCCGAGGCGGCGTCGGCGAACGCGATGAAGAACCCGTCGCCGGCGTGGTCGATCTCCTCGCCGCGGTGGTCGGCGAAGCTCGCACGGAGCGTCTGGTCGTGCCAGCGGCGGAGATCCGTCCACGCCTCGTCGCCGATCACCTCGATCAACGAGGTCGACCCGACGATATCGGTGAACAGGAAGGTGCGGACCGCGCGACCGTGGGCGACGGCGTG
>JALZDC010000075.1 GCA_030862755.1 Actinomycetota bacterium | reverse complement strand
GGCGTGGCGTGGGCCCAGCACCGTGGGATCGAACGCGTGGATGTGCGGATCGACGCCGGCGACTGGAACGAGGCCGAGCTCGGAGTGGCCGACACGATCGATACCTGGCGGCAGTGGGTCTACCGGTGGGACGCCGCGCCGGGCTCCCACTCGCTGACGGTCCGCGCGACGGACGGTGAGGGCGAGACGCAGACCGCCGATCGCGCCGCTCCGTTCCCGGACGGCGCGACCGGCCACCACTCGATCCCCGTCGAGGTCGCCTGAAAGAGCGACTGAGCGTCACCTCGTCCCCGATGAGGTACGGCCGGTACGGCGATCGTCGCATGTTTACCTGGTACAGGTCGCCCTACGCTTCGAGCCGTATTCACGAAGGGGAACGCGGAGCGGGAGAAAGCCCCGCCGCATCACCCGGTTGGCCGCGAAAGGGAGGGTTCTGTCGATGATGCGCAGGATCGTTGCATCGAGCTTGAAGTTCCGTCGCTTGGTCGTCGCGGTCGCAGCGGGGATGCTCGTGTTCGGGGTCACCCAGCTGCGTCACGTGCCGGTCGACCAACTCCCCGAGTTCGGCCCGACGATGGTCGAGGTTCGGACCGAGGCGCTAGGGCTCTCCGCCGCTGAGGTGGAGCAGCTCATCACGGTGCCGCTGGAACAGGACCTGCTGAACGGGATCGCTTTCCTGGACGAGATCCACTCCGAGTCCGTTCCCGGACTCTCGTCCGTGGTGATGATCTTCGAGCCGGGCACGCCGCTGCTGGACGCTCGCCAAGTCGTGCAGGAGAAGGTCTCGGAGGCGGCCGTCGCGTTACCCGGCGTCTCGGCCCCCCCGCAGATGCTCCAGCCCCTGTCCTCCGCGAGCCGCGTCATGGCCGTGCGCCTCTCGTCGGACACACTGCCGCCGCTCGAGGTGTCGGAGCTCGCCCGCTGGAACGTCGGCCCACGCCTGCTCGGCGTGCCCGGCGTCGCGAACGTCTCGATGTGGGGATGGCGCGACCGGCAGCTCCAGGTGCTGGTCGACCCCGAGCGTCTGCGCGATTCGGACCTAACGCTGCAACAGATCGTCGAGACCACGGGCAACTCCCTGTGGGCCTCCCCGCTGACCTTCCTCGAGGCATCGACCCCGGGGACCGCGGGCTTCATCGACACCCCCAACCAACGATTCGGGATCCGTCACGAGCTGCCGATCAAGACGGCTGAGGACCTCGCCGAGGTCCCGATCCAGGACGAACATGGCGACGCCGTCATCGTCGACGGCGATCCGATCAGCCTCGGTGAGGTCACCGAGGTCGTGGAGGACCACCAGCCGCTGATCGGCGACGCGCTGTTCCCGGAGGGCCCGCAAGGCCTCCTCCTCGTGATCGAGAAGTTCCCGGACGCCAACACCCTCGAGGTGACGCACGGTGTCGAGGAGGCGTTCGAGGAGCTCGCGCCGGGGCTCGGCGACGTCCAAGTAGACACCTCCCTCTTCCGGCCGGCGAGCTCGATCGAACGAGCCACCGACAACCTGGGCACCAGCCTGCTGATCGGAGCGATCCTGCTGGTCCTGGCGCTCGCACTCATGCACTTCGACTGGCGGGCCACCCTCGTTTCCACGTTGGCGATCTTCGTCTCGCTCGTGGCGGCCGGAACGGTCATCTACTTCGCTGAGGTGCCAGTGAACCTGATGCTTCTGGCGGGCCTGGTGATGGCTGTGGCCATCGTCGTGGACGACGCCGTGAACGATGTCCGGCACGTCGTCGCCCGGCTCCGCCGGCGGAGCGTCGAGGAGCCCGGGACCCCGGTGTGGAGAACCTTCCTCGAGGCATCCGTGGAGATGCGCAGCTCGCTGCTGTACGCCACCCTGATCGTGGGCGCGACGATGCTCCCGGGGTTCTTCCTCGAGGGACAGACGGGCACCTTCTTGCCGCCGATCGCCTTTACATATCTGTTGGCGGTCGCGGCCTCGATGGTCGTCGCCCTCGTGCTCACCCCCGCGCTGGGGATGATGCTGCTGTCCAAGGCGTCCACCGAAGGGTCTCCGGTCGTCCGCTGGTTCGAGCGGCGTCACCAGGGCATCGCGTCTCGGATGGTCCGACGCCCCCGGTGGGGGTACGCCGCGATCGGGATCGTGGTCGTGGCGGGGCTCGCCACGTTCCCGTTCCTGGAGCGTTCATCTTCCGTCACGCTGAAGGAGAACGACCTTGTGGTCCACTGGGACGCGGCGCCCGGCACCTCACTCCCGGCGATGAGCCGGGTCACGATGGAGGCCGTGGAGGAGCTGCGAGCTCTTCCGGGGATCCGCGATGTCAGCGCGCACGTGGGGCGCGCGATCCACTCGGACCAGGTCGTCGGGATCAACAGCGGTCAGATCTGGCTCAACCTCGACCCGTCGGCGAACGCCGAGGCCACGACGGCCGCGATCGAAGGCGTGCTTGACGGCTATCCGGAGCTCACGCACGACCTCTCCACCTACCCGGAGGACCGGATCACCGACGTGCTCCAGGGGACGGACGAGGACGTCGTGGTCCGGCTGTTCGGCGCCGACACGCGAGTACTGCGCGACAAGGCGCGGGAGGTCCGCACGGTCCTTTCCGAGATCGCCGGCGTCGAGGGCGACGCCAGGGTGGAGCTCCCGCCGATGGAACCGACGATCGAGGTCGAGGTCGACCTGGAGAGGGCGCAGCGGTTCGGCGTCGTGCCGGGCGACGTCCGTCGTGCCTCGGCGATCCTGCTCTCGGGTCTCGCCGTCGGGAACCTCTTCGAGGAGCGGAAGGTCTTCGACGTGGTCGTCTGGGGAACGCCCGACATCCGCCAGAACGTGGCGGACGTGCGTGCCCTGCCGATCGACACGCCGACCGGCGACCAGGTTCTCCTCGGTCAGGTCGCCGAGGTCCGCGTCGTGCCCAACCCGACGGTGATCCGGCACGAGTCGGTGTCCAACTACGTCGATATCAGCGCCTCGATCGGGGACCGCGACGCGGACGCCGTGGTCGCCGACGTCGAACGCGCGCTGACGCGAGTGGACCTCCCCTTCGAGTACCACACCGAGATCCTCGGCGAGTACGCCAGCGAGCAAGCGTCGCAGGCGAGGATCGTCGCGGTCGCGATCGCTGCCGCGGTGGCGGTGTTCCTGCTACTCCAGGCGGCGTTCACCAGCTGGCGGCTGGCGACGCTGGTCTTCCTCACGCTGCCGCTCGCCCTCGTCGGCGGATTGATCGCCGCAGCGATCGCCGGTGGGACCATCGGCCTGGGTTCGTTCGCAGGCCTGCTCGCGATCGTGGGCATCGCGGCCCGCAGCGGTGTCCTGCAGATCCGGCGGTACCAGGAGCTCGAGCGGCGAGAGGATCACGCGTTCGGCAGCGAGCTCGTCCTGCGCGGGACGAGGGACCGCCTCTCCCCGACCCTCATCGCGGCCATCGCGTCGATACTGGCCCTCGTTCCGCTCGCGGTTGCGGGTGACGTCGCCGGCATGGAGATCGTCCGACCGATGGCGATCGTGATGATCGGCGGTCTCGTCACCTCGACCGCACTGACCCTCATCGTGATCCCGGCCCTGTACCTCCTCCACGGGTTCGTGGCCCAGAGGGACTTCGTGGCAGACGACCTCATCGTGCTCCCCGAAGCGCAGGTGGAGGTCGAGCGGGTGCCGGGGAACTGAGTAGGAAAGGGAGAGGGAGAGGGATGAGATCGATGGCTCGCGATCGTCGTTGGATCGTCGTCGCGCCCCTGGTCGCCGTCCTCCTGCTTCCGGCGTGTCGAAACGGCGCGGCGGAGGAGGAGTCGGTTGGATACGAGCCGGCCTCCGTGGAGCCGATCAAGGGGACCGAGTTCTCTCGGGTCACCCTCACGGCGGACGGCGCCCGGCGGATCGGCCTGGAGACCACACACGTGGCGGATGCCGGTGGCGCGACCGCCGTCGCGGAGTCCGCGGTCTGGATCGATGAGCATGGAGACCAATGGGTGTACGCGGTGACCGAGCCGCTGGTCTACGTCCGCAAGGCGATCGTCGTCGACCGGTTCGAGAACGGCGAGGCCGTGCTGTCGAGGGGCCCGGCGGCCGGGACGGAGGTCGTGTCGGTGGGCGTGGCTGAGCTGATCGGCTCCGAGTTCGGGGTCTGATGACCACGGTGAACGGGAAAGGACGGACACGGCGATGCTGCGCTGGATCGTAGGGTCGAGCCTCAAGTTCCGATACATCGTGGCTGCTGCCGCGGCCGCGATGATGTTCTTCGGCGTACAGCAACTCCGCGGCATGCCCGTGGACGTGTTCCCGGAGTTCTCCCCTCCGAAGGTGGAGATCCAGACCCTCGCCCTGGGGCTGTCTGGCGAGGAGGTCGAGTCCCTCGTCACCGTCCCGCTCGAGCAAGCGTTGAACGGCGTCCCGGGGCTCGACGTGATCCGTTCCAAGTCGGTCGAGCAGCTCTCGCAGATCGAGCTCATCTTCGATGAGGGTGAGGACCTCCTGACCGCGCGG
>JALZDC010000065.1 GCA_030862755.1 Actinomycetota bacterium | reverse complement strand
CACGTCGACCTCGGAGATCATCCCGCCCGAGATGAACTCGAAGTTCGACCAGGCCCGGTTCGGATCTGCGTCGGCGATCCGGGACCGGAGGAACTCGATCGCCTCGTCTTCCCACGGGAAGGTTGACGGTGTGACGCGGTGCCAGCGAGGCGACTTCGCATCCACCGGATCGTCTTCTCCCTCATCGGCGCTCTTCTGCACCCGCCCGGCCAATCGTAGCGACCGGGCGCGACGGGGCTGGCAGCGAGGCGTCAGGCGCCCGGTGTGTGGAAGCGGTGCTTGCCGGCGAACCAGAGGCCGGTCGTTCGAGACAGTCGGTAGGTGCCGAGCCAGCCGACGGGACGCACGACCACGTCGACGTGCCAGGAGCGTCCCGGTAGCTCAGGCAGGGCGGCCCCTTGCTCGACGAGAGCGCGGTACCAGCCGACCATGGAGTCCAGCCGGAGAACGGCTTGCCGCCGATCCTTGTCGCTTCGGAGCAGGACGGGCTTGCCGACAGGTTCCTGCAGCGGTGCACTGCAGTGGTAGGAGAGGTGCAGAGGGTCGCTTCCCCCATCGCTGATCGGCGACGGGATTCCGGAGGAGGCGGCGGTGGAGCGTTGCGACTCGATCCATTCGCGGTCGAAGGAGTCTCCGGCCCTCGTGTCCCGATAGCCCGTGACCTCCGCGAGCGGTGCAAGCGGGAATGTGTCCATCGCCTGGGTAATCGACGACAGCTGAGCTGCGAACCAATCGAGCTGGCCGTCGGCATCCCAGAGCTCGGACAGGAGCTGGAGCCGTGGATCGTCCTCGGTGGGCTTGCCGACCTTGAACCACCAGTGCAGCCCGTGATCCGGCCGGGCCCAACCGAAGGAGTAGCAGAGCAGATGGAGGAGCGACGCCCAGTAGCCGGTCGCGGCGAAGGTGTCGTCCCCCCGCTGCGGGGCGGCAGGCATTCGTTCGTTCGTCAGAGGAGACGCGAGGGCCCGGAACATCCACGGGATGCCGTAGCCCCACTCGTACTGCTCGCCGGTCGCATCGTCCGTCAGGCCTTGGGTCGAGCTGGCCGCGGTTGACCGCGGCGCCGGCACGCGCTCGATGCGGAACTTCGACGGTGCGGGCACTTCGTCCTCCTTCCGTTGCGGCACCTGGCTCGGATCACCCGGCACCTTGTCGTCGACACCGGTGGCCGCGGGACTCCACGGTCGCAGGTCGGCCCAGCGGCCGTTCCCATCGAGGACGAATCGGACGGTCTGGCTGCCCCAGCTCACCAGGTACGGGGTCAGCGGTTGCACGAGCCAACTGCGGGCACCCGAGCGCTGCCAATTGACGACGGACTCAAAGGTGACCGGCTCGACAGGTTCGCCGCCCTCGGTCCGCACTTCGCACGGCTCAGAGCCCCAAAGGTGCTCGGTGGCGACGAGGAAGCGATCACCGGCGTCGTCGGCGAGGACAACGAAGGGGATCACGATGACAGGAGTGCTCTCAGGCTGGTTGACGATCATCGTCCCGGCGACCTCGCCCATCGGCCCGTGCGTCGCCGCCATGATCTCGGCAGCTCGCGCCGTGACGATCGGGTCGATGTCGGCCATATCAGCAACCTCGAAGCCCTCGACCTCGTAGGTGTAGCCGTTGCCACCCCGTCCCTCCATCAGCCTCTCTGCCAGGTAGGCCCAATGCTGTTCCGGCTCTGTAGTCCCGGGGTCTCCGAAGGACTCGGTCGAGAGGGGATGGACGTTCACCGGCCCGTCGGGGCCGCGGTAGAGCAGGGTCGAGAGATGCCAGCCCCCATCGATTCGCCACTTGACGATCGCCTCGATGGGGAAGCGGTGCTCCCCGAAGCTCGCGTAGGCAGGCAGTCGATGAGCTTCGGCGGCCTGACGTCCGTCTGGGTCCGTCATTGGTCGGGCACCAGACGTAGAGCGAGAATGTCACCGTCAGAATTGAAGACCTCGGCTCGCCAGCGGCCCCTCGGGAGGGCGACATCGACTCGGTACTGATCGCCGTGGAGGTGAGGGTCGACAGCAACCACTCCGCCGATCTCAACGTCGAGGATGCCGACCGGCCGCCACGTTCCCGCTTGGTCGTCGACGTCATTGACGACGTCCATCCGGGCCTCGACCACGACGCCGTCGGTCCGCCGAACTTCGACGGGGAGGGACTTGTCCTCGAAGGTGACGAAGCCCACCACCCCGGGATGACCATCCCGGATATCAGCGCCCGGCGGCAGGGGGACGATCGCGCCGGGCAGAGCGAAGGCGCCGGACGCACTCCCCGCCGGCACCACTCCGACGCGCTCCCATCCGATTGCAGTCCGGGCGGCGGTCCGGGCGTCGTTCACCTTGTCGAGGAGGTCGTCAAGGGCGAACCATTGCCCGTTGGGCGCAGCGGTTCCCATCGCCACCTTGTAGAGG
>JALZDC010000038.1 GCA_030862755.1 Actinomycetota bacterium | reverse complement strand
GGGTTCCAGGCGATCGAGTTCATGCTCGCCGACATGGCTGCCGAGCTCATGGCGGCGAAGTCGATGCTGTACCGGGTCTGTTGGCAGGCCGCGCGTGGCGGTGCCGGCCGCAAGGAGCTCAACGCGATGGCCGGAGCCGTCAAGCTCGTTTGCAGCGAGACCGCCGGGCGGATCGTGGACAAGGCGGTCCAGGTCTACGGTGGGCGCGGCTACATGCGGGAACAGCCGGTAGAGCGCTTGTGGCGAGAGCTCCGCGTCGACCGGATCTGGGAGGGCACTTCGGAGATCCAGCGGATGGTGATCGGGAACGAGCTGCGGAAGCGGGGAGCGGATCTCTACACGGGCTGGCCGTCGGAGCCCTGATCAGGTTCAGGACCGGATCGCTCCCCCGACTCCCGAACTCCGCCATTCAGGCGCTGTCCAGACACCCACGAACTTCGGCCGGCAAGCCCGGGATGTCGAGTCCGGCACCGCCCTTCACGAAGTCGTAGCGGATCCCCGACCACTCGCCGGGCAGGCCCGGGTAGGCGCGGGGCTCAGGGTCGGCCTCGTTCCACTGGAACCCGCTCCAGTCGGGCGAGCGGAAGCCCTCGGTATCGTACGGCGCCACGGCGGCCACCCCGTCGCCGAACAGACGTGACTCGACCAGGAAGCGGCCCTGGAAGCGGGGGTCGGCCTCGGAGTAGAGCTTCACGTACCACCGCTCGATCGTGGAGATGTACCCCTTCTCCGAGGGAGGCGATTCGGGGCCCGTGAAGTACCGCATCTCGACGATCACCGGCTCGCGGGGCAGCCGAACGGTCCGTCGGATGATGCGGAGCGGCTTCAGGGCCAACGCCGTGTCGACGGGTGGCGTCCTCCATCCGTCGACACAGGTGTCGGATGCTTCGCCGCTGGTCGGCGGCGGGTTCTGGGGAACCTCGGGCGGCGTCGGAGAAGCGAGCGTGGTGGCCGAGGGGAATGGGTCGGACGGCGCGGCCGACGACGGGTTCGGGAAGAGCTCGGTGCCGCCGTCGCAGGCGGGGAGGAGCAGCAACGCGGCAACGATCATGCGTTTCTTCATGAGATGGCCCACCCGGGCCCGACGAGGATAACGGGCTTGATAGAAAGGGAGGCTATGGACACCGGGCCCCACGTCGGGATCGACCACGACGAACGGCACCCGCTGCCGGTGAGCCGGCGGCGGTTCCTCCAGTCGAGCGCCATGGCCGTCGCCGGCGGCGTCCTGTTCGCGTGCACCGGCGGAAGCAAGACGCCCAAGGTGGACAGCGCGATCCCCAAGATCCAGACGCGATGGCCGATCAAGCGCGTCATCTACGTGATGCTCGAGAACCGGAGCTTCAACAACCTGTTCGGGAAGTTCCCCGGGGTTCGCGGGACGGCCGTGGGCGTCGAGAACGGCGTCGAGAAGCCGTTGATCCGGTGCTTCGACTGGCTGCCGGGCGACATCCCGCACGATCTGGCCGCGCACCGTCTCTCCGTGAACGGTGGCGAGATGGACGGGTTCGGCACCGGGGTCTACGGCTCGACTTTCGGCTACACGATCTTCGACGAGGACCAGATCCCGAACTACTGGCACTGGGCGCGCGAGTACTCCCTGTCGGAGAACTTCTTCGCGTCGGCGGCCGGGCCCAGCTACCCCAACCACTTCTACTTCGTCGCCGGCTCATCGGGCGGCGTGGCCGACAACCCCGAGAACATCAGGATCCGCAGGGAGGACGGGAAGAACTTCAAGAGCTGGGGGTGCGACGCGATCGGCGACGACGTGTTCGTCTTCGTCACGGATGAAGCGGGGAACCTGACGAAACACGGCACGTGCTTCCAGTTCCCAACGGTGGGCGAGCAGCTCACACAGGCCGGCGTCGACTGGGCCTACTACTCCGCCGTGCCGGGGCAGCCGGGTTACTTCTGGAACGCCTACAACGGCATCTCCAACGTGTTCCACACCGATCTGTGGCACGAGCACGTTCGGCCGGTGGACCGCCTGCTCGACGACATCGACGCCGATGCGCTCCCGGCCGTGACCTGGGTGACGCCGCGGTTCCAGCTTTCCGACCATCCGCCCTTCTCCACGGGCCACGCCCACAACTGGGTCTCGAACATCGTGAACAAGGTCATGCGCTCCGACATGTGGAAGCACACCGCGATCTTCCTGACATGGGACGAATGGGGTGGATTCTACGATCCGATCGTTCCGCCGGCGGTGGATCACCTCGGACTGGGCATCCGCGTCCCCCTGCTCACGATCTCACCGTACGTTCGCCGCGGCGTGATCGACGACGAACAGGGCGAGTTCTCGACGCCGTTGCGATTCATCTCCGACAACTGGGACCTGGAGCCGCTGACCGATCGCATCAGGAATACGCACAATTTCGAGCACGTCTTCGATTTCGCCGGGAAACCGAGGGCTCCGGAGTTCGGGCGAGAGAAGGCTCCGACGTTCGGGACGCCATGGGCGTTCCCGGGCGCCTCGTACGAGGGTTGGCCGCCGGGAACGGTACCGGTCGAGGACGCGCTTTAGGTCGCTACGCCGCCCAACGGCGGTCGGCGAAGCGCCAGATCGCTCCCCGCTTCACGCGAACGACGTCCGGGTCGCGGGGGTCGAGAGGAAGGGGCGGTTCGATCTCGGTCGAGCGACGCGGCTTCGGCTTCTCGGTGCGGCTCCGCTTCATCGCCCTCGCCTCCATGATCGCCGTGTCGTTCCATATTCGCCTCGAGCGGTCCGGCGGATCACGTCGATCGTCATACCCACTGCTACAGAGTTGTACACGTGAATGAGCCCTCGCAAGGATGGGCGACACGCGCGCTAGGTGACGACGAGCACGTCCACGGCCACGCATCCGTGCGGTGACACGATCACCGGGTTGATGTCGAGCTCGGCGATCAGATCGCCCAGCTCGACCGCGAGGACCGAGAGC
>JALZDC010000025.1 GCA_030862755.1 Actinomycetota bacterium | reverse complement strand
CGGCAAGACGGGCCGCCGTTCCGGTTCCCTCGTCGATCACGCCTTGAAGGGCCCGTGTCGTCGCGTCCGCGTCCTGGGCGGACACCGCCGTGCTCCCCACGCTAGAGACCCCTCGGAGCGGGCCTTGGAGGATCACGCCATCGCTCGCGCTGACCTGCTCGACCGCGGTCGGTTCGACGTATACGCCCCTCGCGGCGAGCGTGGAAAAGGCCGAGGTCATGTCCAAGGGAGTCACACCGGAGGTACCGAGGCCGATCGAGCAGACCTCGGCGAGCGGCGAGCGGATCCCCATCCGGTGCGCCACGTCCGCGACCGCCTCGGGACTCACGTCCACGGTGACCTGCGCGTAGATCGTGTTGACCGAACCGGCCATCGCGTTCTCGATCGACGTCGTGCCGGCCGATTGATCGCCCGCGTTCGAGACCGTCCATGGCTTCCCGTCCGTTTCGCAGAACGGATCGGGGATCGTCATCGACGACGGCCCGGACCGCAGCTCGAGCGGTGAGATCCCCTGCTCGAGGGCGGCCAGCAGGACGAACGGCTTGAACGCGCTCCCCGCCTGGCGTCGTGCCTGGGTCGCAAGGTTGAACTCGCTCCGGTCGAAGCTGCGTCCGCCCACCATCGCGCGGATCGCGCCCGTCCTCGGATCGACGGCGACGAGCGCGGCCTCGGGGTCGGTCCGGGCGGGGAGGTACGCGCGGACCGCGCGCTCGGCCGAGTGCTGCCAATCCATGTCCAGTGTCGTGCGGACGCGCAGCCCACCTCGATAGAGCGCGTCGAGCCCGTAGGTCGCCTTCAGGTTGCGCCGCACGTGCTCCATGAAGTGGGGCGCCGCCGAGCGCACCTGCGCCTCCTCGGTCAGCCCGAGCGGCCGGGCCTGGAGCCGCGGGACCCTCCCCGCGGCGAGCGAGCCTACCTCCACCATCCGATCCAGGGCGGCGTCGCGATGGCGGAGCGCCGCCTCGGGATGTTCGAACGGGTCCCGTACAGAGGGTGCGGCGATCAGGCCCGCCAGCGTGGCCGACTGGAGGAGGGTCAGGTCCTTCGCGTCGCGGTCGAAGTACGTACGAGCCGCCGCCTGGACGCCGTACGCGCCGTGCCCGAAGTAAACGGTGTTCAGGTATCCCTCGAGGATCTCCGCTTTGGATGAGGTCCGCTCGAGCTTCATGGCGAGGATCGCTTCATGGACCTTCCGGGCGATCGAGCGTTCGGACCCGGTCAGGACGTTCTTCACGTACTGCTGGGTGATCGTCGACCCGCCCTGGCTCATCGACCCGCTGGTCACGTTCGCCCATGTGGCACGGGCGATGGCTAGCATGTCGAGCCCGCCGTGCCGGTAGAAGTCGTCGTCCTCGACAGCCACCACGGCCCGTCTGAGCGGCATCGGCATCTCGGCGAGGGGGACCAGGACGCGGTCGACCCCCGCGTGGAGCTTCGCGACCTCGTTCCCGTCACGATCGAGCAGCGTGGTCGTCTCCGAGAGGGGCGGGATGTCCGGGAGCTCCGTTGTCACGTACAACGCGACGAGCGCGCCCGCCACCGCCAGGAGCGAGAGGAACAACCATAGGAGCGCGATCCAGGCGAGTCGCCGGCCCCGACCCATCGCCGGGGCCGGTGGCGCGGCCACCCAGGCATCGTCGTGTACCGGATTGGGAGGTCCGGTCGAAGGGGACCGTGTCCTGGGTAAGGCACTCATGGCTTCGGGGGCAAGCGGTATGAAGCTACCCCAAGCTCTCTCCCGGCAAACCCACACGTCGTCGGCACGGTGTAGGCCGTCCGACGAGAGGGTAAGAGGCGGCCATGAACATAGGGAGGATCGTCCGCGAGATCGAAGTGCTTCCGGACACCGAAGAAGAACCACTGCCCGTGTCGGAGCCCGCGCCGGAGCCGCTCTCGGAGCCCGCGCCACTGCCCGCCTGATCGATGGCCGACGTCTTTCCGATCGTCGGGTCCGTCCGGGGCTTCCGGTGGTGGCGCCTCTCCGGCAACGCCGAGCTCCTTTCGCCTTGGCGCGGACCGGTCTATTGGCGACCAGGGGAGAACGAAGCCTCATGCCTTGCCCGGCGGGGGATGTTCGGCTGGAAGATGTCCCATTCCGCGCATCCCCTTGGGTGTCCCGCGACCGCGTGCGAGTGCGGCTTCTACGCCCTGCACTCGCTCCCCGAGATGAACGACGGTCTCGACAGAGCCATCTGGGAGATCGACACGGCGACCTCAGGCGGCCGGCACGGCCTCGTGCTCGGCATCGTCGCCGGCTCCGGTCGCGTGCTCATCGGCACCGAGGGCTGGCGCGCCCGGTTCGGCCGGATCCTCGCGCTCTTCGCGGATCCCAACGTCACGAGCCACACCCGCGAGCTGGGCGCGGCCGCGGCGGCCTACGGGGTACCTCTGTACCGCGATCTCGACGCGATCGTGTCCGAATGGGGACCCGACCGCGCGGAGGTCGATTTCCTGACGGCCTGAGCCCTCTCGCCCCGCCGATACCATGGCGCCCCCATCTCGAGGAGGCGTGCGTGGCCACATCGACCGACCAACGGATCCCCGTCACCCTGGTGCCGGGCGACGGCATCGGCCCGGAGGTGACCCAGGCGGCTCGGCGGATCGTCGAGGCGTCGGGGGCCCCCATCGACTGGGAGGAATGCGAGGCCGGCGCCGAGGTCTTCAAGAAGGGGCTCCCCTCAGGTGTTCCCGACGAGACGATCGCGTCGCTGTCGCGGACACGCGTGATGTTGAAAGGGCCACTCGAGACCCCGGTCGGGTTCGGCGAGAAGAGCGCGAACGTCACGCTCCGCAAGCTCTTCGAGACGTACGCGAACGTCAGGCCGGTTCGGGAGCTCCCCGGCGTGACCACCCCCTACAGCGGACGAGGCATCGATCTCGTGATGGTCCGGGAGAACGTCGAGGACCTCTACGCAGGCATCGAATACATGCAGACACCCGGGGTCGCCGAGGCGCTGAAGCTGATCTCGGTGAAAGGCTGTGAGAAGATCGCGCGGTTCGCGTTCGAATACGCCCGGAGCGAGCAGCGCACCCAGGTGACCTGCGCCACGAAGGCGAACATCATGAAGCTCTCCGAGGGAACGTTGAAACGCGTCTTCGAACAGGTCGCACCCGACTATCCGGACATCGAGGCCTGGCACCTGATCGTCGACAACTGCGCCCATCAGCTCGTGAAGCGGCCTGAGCAGTTCGACGTGCTGGTGATGACGAATATGAACGGCGACATCTTGTCGGACCTGTCGAGCGCGCTCGTCGGCGGCCTCGGTTTCGCCCCTAGCGCGAACATCGGAAGCGAGGTCGCGATCTTCGAAGCCGTGCACGGGTCGGCGCCGAAGTACGCGGGAAGGAACGTGATCAACCCGACCGCGCTGATCCTGTCCGCTGTGCTGATGCTGCGGTACCTGAGTCTGTTCGATCAGGCCGCGGCGATCGAGCACGCGGTGTTGGTGACGCTGGAGGACGGCGTGCTCACGGGCGACGTGGTCGGATACGACGCGGGGGCGGCGACGACGGACTACGCCGACTCGATCATCCGGAACCTGGGGCGCCGGTCCGAGGGCTGGGCGGTCCGCGAGCACCGGCCGCTCGTCCTGCCGAAGCTCTCCGATGACATCGACTACGTGAAGCCGACCTCGCGGGCGGTCGTCGGCATGGACGTGTTCGTCGAATCGCCCATGAGTCCCGGCGAGCTGGGCGCCTCCCTGATGGAGCTGACGCACGAGACACCTCTGTCCCTGAAGCTGGTGTCGTCGCGCGGGACCAAGGTGTTCCCGCCGACGGGAGCGATCACTGACACCGTCGATCACTACCGATGCCGGTTCGTCATCAAGGAGAGTCCCGGCGACCTCACCGACGACGACGTGCATCAGCTGCTGGTGGCGATCAGCCAGCGGCACCGCTGGATGCACATCGAGAAGCTGCAGGAGTTCGACGGCGAGCTCGGCTTCACGCGGGACCAGGGAGAGAACTGAAGCCGGG
>JALZDC010000018.1 GCA_030862755.1 Actinomycetota bacterium | reverse complement strand
GGACATGCTCGAGGCGTTCCTGGCGAACGCCCGCGCGGCCGGCGTGGAGGCCGAAGCCGTGCACGGACGGTGGCCCGACGTCGCCGGCCTCGTGGGCCGGGTCGAGCTGGCGCTCGCCGGGCACGTCCTGTACAACGTCGGCGATCTCGAACCGTTCGCCCGCGGTCTCGCGGCGGTCGCTCGACGGCGAGCCGTGTTCGAGCTCACTGAGCGCCATCCGCTCCACTGGATGAACCCCCTCTGGCTCCAGTTCCACGGAGTCGAGCGCCCCGAGGGGCCGACCGCGGAGGATGCCGTGGCGGCGCTCGCGGAACTCGACCTCGAGCCCCACATGGAGCGTTGGACCACGCCAACGCGAGCGGCGGGAGCCGACCGGAAGGCCCAGGCCGTCGCGCTCGTCCGGCGGCGTCTGTGCCTGGCCCCGGACCGCGACGACGAGCTCATCGATGCGCTCGGCTCTCTGCTCGTGAAGCGGGATGGACTGTGGGGCGCCGGACCCGCGGACCAGGCCCTCGCGACGATCTGGTTCGACCGCTAGGGCCTCAGCCGGATCCTCGTCCGGGACACATGGGTCTCGCCCTCCGGGTCCCCGATCCGCTTCCGGACGGTGGCTTGAGCCCCGGCTCGCTCCGGGATCGAGAACCTGAGGGTGGCGAGCGTCTCAAGGAAACCACCGAGGTCTTGCGATCCCAACGGCCGCCGGCCTACCTCCTGGAACCGGAGGACGATCTCGACGCCGACGCGGCGCCCGAAGATCCGAACGATGACCCGTTCGGCCTGGACCTGCGCCGAGGGGAAGTCACACCTCGCACCGAGCAGCAGCCGGGCGATCCCGCGTCCTCGGATGCGACCCGACTCCGTGAGCCGGATCTGCCCCCCCAGGCGCCAGTCGCTCGTGCAGGATCCTCCCACCCGATAGGTGTGCGTGGTCAGGCTGATCATCTTGAGGTGCCAACGTGAGAGCTCCGGATCCGATGGGCTCGGGCTCTCGGTTGGAAGGACCGCCGGGTCGCGGACGCCCGGAGGGAACGGGTTCGGTGGGAACCTGTACGCGATGAAGGCGCCGACGCCGGCGCACATCATCAGGATCGCGATCCATACGAGTGTCTTCGCCCATCCCCGCATCGTCGCATCATCTCGCAGCGCCTCGTCGCAGCGCCTCGGGTCCGCCGCTACAGGCCGAGTCCCGTCATCAGCGCCCTGAGGGTGAGGCCGAAGCTGATGAACGAGGCCCAGGCGAACGGCACCCATGGCTGGAGGGGCCGGTCGATCCCCACCGCGCGAGCATCCCCCGCCCTCGCGACGACGTGGGCGAAGACGAAGAGCAGCAGCGGAAGGTATCCATAGACGTAGTGCAGGGTGCCGCCCAGCGCTCCTCCCGCCTCGAGCCGCCGGCCGGCGACGAGCAAGATGGTGCCGAGGAAGGCCTGCGCGACGGCGACCACCTGCGCGATGGCAAGCCACGTCCAGTAGGTGTCGCCGGGCTCCCGCCGGGCGACCCTAGCCGCGAGACCCCAGATCCAGCCGAGCGCGAAGGTAGCGACGACCGCGAACCCGATGACCCGATGAAGCCCTGACACGGCGCGGATACTACGGACCCCGAGGGCTCAGACCGTGAGCCGAGACTCCACCCGCCTCCGCCAGATCTCGGTTCCCGCGACGAGCAACATCGACAGCAGCAGCACGATCACCGAGACCGCGATCATCTGCGGGAGCCCGATCCTGATCCTGACCTGCCCGTAGAGGAAGAGCGGATAGGTGGTGACATCGCCCGCGATGAACGACGCGATGGCGTACTCGTCGAATGACAGGGTGAATGCGATCAGGTAGGCGGACACGATCGCCGGCACGAGGAGCGGGATCGTGACGCGCAGGAACGTGGAGCTCGGACTCGCGCCGAGATCTCGAGCCGCCTCCTCGACTTTGGTGCTCAGCCGTTCCAGGCGGGGTGCGATCGTGAGGATCGTGTACGGCAGCGACACCACCACGTGCCCGATCACGATCGCGTGGATCCCCAGCCCGAAGTAGATGCCGAAGCGGGGGATGAGGAAATCGTCGACAGCCCGGAACAGGATGAGCAGCGCGATCCCGAAGACCACGTAGGGGATCACGAGAGGCGACAGCAGCAGACTCGAGGTTGCCGCCTTTCCTCGGAAGCGGCGTCGCACCATCGCATAGGAAGCCACGATCCCCAACCCGACGGCGCACAAGCTGGAGATCGCCGCGACGATGGCCGAGACCTTGAGCGCCTCGATCAGCTCCTCGTTCTCCAGCAGCAGTTCATACCAACGGGTCGTGAACCCGGCCAGCGGGAACGTGACCAGCCTGCTGTCGTTGAACGAGAAGATCATCAGCACCGCGATCGGCGCGTAGAGGAAGAGCACGAGCACCATGTAGAACGCGGAGAGTCCCCTGCGCCCTCGAGGTGACGCTGCCGCATCCATCAAACGGTCTCCAGGTTGCGCAGGCGCAGGAACCGACTCGAGATCAGCATCAAGACCCCGACGACCGCCACCAGGAACAGGGCGAGCACCGAGCCGATCTGCCAATCGAGCCCGGCGGTGAACAGCGAGGCGATGGCGTTGCCGAACATCGTGCCCTTCGTGCCGCCGACCAGGGACGGCGTCACGAACTCCCCGATGGTCGGGATGAAGACGAAGACGAAGGCGGCCCCGACGCCGGGAAGGCTGAGCGGGAGCGTGACCCTCCAGAAGACCTGCCAGCGGTTCGCGCCGAGGTCGTTGCCGGCCTCGAGCATAGACGACTCGAGGTTCTCCAGCGTCACGAAGATCGGCAGGGCGACGAAGGGGACCCAGACGTAGACGAGCACGAGGATCACCGTGAACTGGCTGTAGATCAGCCAGGAGATCGGGTCGCCCGGCTCCCGCAGGCCGGCCGAGTACAGGAACGAGTTGATGACCCCCTCCGACCCCAGGATGACGCGCCAGGCCAGCACCCGGAGCAGGTAGCTCGTAAGGAAGGGCACGATGACCAGCAGGAGGAGAACGTACTTCCGCTTCCCGGCGACCAACGCGAGGAAATACCCTAGGGGATACGCTAGGACAACCACGACGATCGACACGGTGAGCGCCATCCGGATCGACTTCCAGAACAGTGACATGTAGACGGAATCGCCCCGGAGGAAGCGCCTCCAGTCGTGCAGGTTCGCCCCCGCGTCCGTCGGGAACAGGGACAGGGCACCCACGCTATAGGCGGCCACGACGAGCAACGGGATGAGGAAGAAGAGCGCGAGCCAGAGCACCGGGGCCGACAGCAG
>JALZDC010000012.1 GCA_030862755.1 Actinomycetota bacterium | reverse complement strand
GACGACCCGCCCGCGGTCGAGGGATACGAGCAGGGGTCGTGGGGACCCACGTCGGCCGATCGGTTGGCCGAGCCGTACGGTGGTTGGCGGCAACCATGAAGATGACCGGACAGATCGAACACGGACGGATGACGGAGGCCGGCCTCGCCAAGATCGCGGAGGCCAGGCGGAACGGACGATGGGACGGGGCGACGCCGCCGGCCGAACCGTCCTCCTAACCCCGTCGCAATTCCGCCACCAGCTGGCCATCCTCGTCGGACACCTCTGTCCCCATCGCCGCGCACGCGTCCCGGAACCGGCGGCGGATCCACTCGGCGTCCTCGCCCGCCGCGAGATCGGTGAAGCAGAAGTCCAGCTTCAGCGGGAGCACCTCGAGCCGGAAGGGGCCGAGCTCGTCGATGTCCACGAACCACAGGAGCCCGAGGTCGTTGCGCAGGTGCGGGTCCACGGCGTAGTCGTCGAGGAAGTCACCGAGGTCGAACAGGACGGGTCCGGCCACGCCGTGGAACACGTGCGCCGAGTGACCGGCGACGAGGGAGGCACCGGCCCCCATCAGGGCATCGGCGGCGCGCCGAACGTGTGCGACCGGCCCAGGGGTCATGTTCGGCCCCCAGTGCGGCGTCACGAGCGCCACGTCGACCTCGGCCGCGAGATCGCGGACGAGGTCGGTGAGCCACGCGGGGACGCCGGAGAGGAGGTCGGCGAACGCGATCCCGGGACGGTCCGGCCCCGCGGCGAAGTCCTCCGGGTGATCGGACACGCCCACGATCCCGAGGCGGATGCCCGACGACTCGAGGACGACCGGCCGGTGGGCCGCGGCGAGGTCGCGGCCGGCGCCCACGTGGCGGAGCCCCGCGGCCTCCAGATGAGCCAGCGTCTCCAGGAGAGCCTCGGTGCCGAAGTCCAAGGCGTGGTTGTTCGCGAGCGTCACGCAGTCGACGCCGAGGCGGACGAGCGTATCGACGGCACGCGTCGGAGCTCGGAAGAAGAACGCCTTCCCGGGATCGGGCCAGCGCGTGCCTCGGTCCGAGATGCAGCACTCGAGGTTCAGGAGGAACAGGTCCGCATCGCGACAGGCAGCCGCGACCGCCGGCGAGACGAGCGGCGGCGGCGGCTCGGTCGCGAGCCGCTCGGCGACCTTTCGGCCAAGCATCGTGTCGCCGGCCAGTGCGATCCGCACGTGCTCACCCGTCCGCGTACGTCCAGTCGGGCTGCTTCAGTCGGTACCGCTCGTCGTAGAGGAACGTCTCGGTCGTGGGGTCGAAGTCCCGCATCTTCGGCAGCTGGATATCCCGCGGCCGCGGACAGGCGTGGCCGAGATGGTCGGCGAACTCGCGGCCGAAGGTCTGGATCGCACTCTGGACCAGGAGGGTCTCGCCCGTCGGGAGCGCGCAGCGCTGGGCGTCGGTGACCGTCAGGCACCGTGCCAGGATCGTCTCGACGTCGAGGTCGGAGCCCTCACCTCGGTCGATCTTCTCCAGGAGCTCGGTGATCTGCTGGGTCCCGTGCTTGCACGCCGGACATTGAGCGCACGACTCGACGTACAGGAATCGGGAGAAAGCCGCCGCGATGCGGACGATGCATGCGGAATCGTCGTACACGACGAAGCCTCCCGACCCCAGACCGGTGCCCACGGCGTTCATCGCGTCGAAGTCGAGCGGTGTGTCCAGCTGCTCCGGAAGGATCACGGTGTTGGACGCACCCGGAAGGATCACTTTGAGCTCTTCACCCGCGAGCGGACCGCCGCCCACCGTGAAGACGAGATCTCGCAGGGTGTAGCCGAGGGGCAGCTCGTAGACGCCGGGATGCTCGACATCGCCGGACAGCGTGAAGATCATCGTCCCCGGCGACCCCTCGGTGCCGAGGGATCGGAACCACTCGTGACCGTGCAGGATGATGTGCGGGACGTTCGCGAGGGTCTCGACGTTGTTCACGACGGTCGGGTTGGGTGATCCCGGCTCCCGATAGAGGCCCTCCATGAAGGGAGGGATGATCCGCGGGAGCGGCGGGTTGCCCTCGATCACTTCGAGCAGTGCCTTCTCCTCACCGAAGAGGTACTCGTCCGGCCCCCCGACGACCTCCAGAGGCACCTGTCCGAGCAGGTCGCGATCGGCCATCTCGGGGATCGCTCGAACGAGGCGGGCGGTCTCCAAGTCGAACCCAGACTTGATCCCGATGAACGCCTTCCGGGCGCCCACGGCATGGGCGGCGATCGCGAGACCCTCGAGCACCTGGTACGGGTTCGTCCGGATGAGCCATCGATCCTTGAAGGTGCCGGGTTCGCCCTCGGCGGCATCGCAGACCACGAACTTCGTGAGACACGCGTCGTCCCGGACGGTCAGCCACTTGATCCCGGTGGGGAAGCCCGCGCCTCCACGGCCCCGGAGCCCCGACAGCCGGATCTCCTCGATCAGGTCGTCCGGGGAAGTGGCGAGAGCAGCCGCCAGGGCCTCGCCCCCTCCGGCTCCGACGTAGTCGTCGACGCTCGCCATCGGACCACTGCCGAGCAGGATCGCATCGAGGTTTCGGTTCATGTGCAGACCATCCTCACCCTCGAACTCGAGCGTAGCCGGTTCCCGGCGGTCGTCCGTATCCGAGGCAGCCGCGTGCGTGGCAGGGACGACGGCCCCGTCCACATCTGCCCAGAGCAGGAAGCTTCCCTAGCGCCGTCAGTCGGTGTGTCGTTCGACGGCTTCCATCGGATCGTCTTCGTGCGGATCGTCCTCGTGCCGGACCTGTTCTCGGAGCTCCGAGTAGCGCGCGGCTTCGGACGCGATCATCCCGGCCAGGACCGCGGTCAGCAGCCCGAGCGCCGCGAGCGCCGGCAGCTCCGCGGCCGCCGGGATCAACGCCCCGAGCAACACGGCGACCACCAGTCGCCGCCCGGTGACCCGGTGCCAGGTCCGGTACTTGAACGCCGACTGCGCGAGCAGATAGATCGAGGCGCCTCCGTACAGCGCCGCGAGCGGCAACAGGGGCAGCGGCTCGGACAGATCGTGGTCCTTCGCGTCGCCGACGAACTCGAGCACCTTCTTCATGCCGAGGGCGAGCAGGACGATCCCGGCGACCATCGGCATGTGCAGGTAGCTGTAGGCGTCACGGGCCACACGCGCCCGGTCCTCGCCCTCCGCCCGCCGGAGGATGCGCTCGGCCACGATCGATACGACGTCGAAGTACGCCCACCACAGACAGCCCGCGACCGTGAGCCCGAGGACCGAGGCGACGATGATCGGCCACGAGATCGGCAGCTGGGCCACGCCCACACCGATCGCGACGATCGACTCGCCCAGGGCGACGATCAGGATCAGCCCGTGGCGCTCGGCGAAGTGAGATGCGGAGCGGACCCTCCATCCCGACGCGCCCCCGAGGATCGTGCCGACGTAGTCGACGATCAGAGCGCCGACCCACGTGAGGGTCTGCGCCGTGCCTTCCATCTGCGAGGCAACCAGCAACACCGCGGTGCTGCCGATCACGGAGGGCGAGAAGCGCCAGACCTGTCGTCGCAGGCCGGGGTCGTCGCCGGACAACAGGAAGAACATCACGAGGTGCAGGACCCGTACCGCGAGGTAGGAGAACGCGACCACGACCGGTCCGTCGAGTCCGCCGGCCCGGTCGTTGAAAGCCTCGGGCACCGTCACGGCCAGCACGAACATCGCGGCCATCGCGCCGAACACCGCCACCCGGCCCAGGCCCTCCTCGGCCTGCACCACGTTGGCGAGCCACGCGTAGCCCACCCAGGACCACCAGAGCAGCGCGAGCACGAGCAGCCCTCGCACGATGCCGCGCCCGCTGAGATCGTCGGCCATCAGGGCGGTGACCTGCGTCAAGGAAAACACGAAGACGAGGTCGAAGAACAGCTCGATCGGCGTGACCCGGGCCTCTTCGGCGACCGGCAGGAGGCGCGGATGGCGTTCGTTGCTCACAGCCAGAGGCTACCGTCCGGCTCCTCGACGCGTCGGCCGGCCCGGCGTCGCTCCTTCTCGGTCCGGAGACCCAGCTGGGCGATCCCGACATCGTTCGAAGCGTTCTGCGGTACAAGGGTGAGATGGACGACCGCTTCGACCCGGGAGACGAGGCGCTCGACGCGTACTCACGCGTCGTCACCTCGGTCGCCGAGCGACTGATCCCGTCGGTGGCCAGCCTCCGGGTCCGGCAGCGGGTGCGCGGAGCCGGCGTGGACGGAGCGGGATCCGCCGTCGTGATCACGCCCGACGGGTTCGCCCTCACCTCCGCGCACGTGGTGGGAGGCGCGAACCGCGGGTCGGCCTCGTTCGTCGACGGGAGCGAGGTCCCGTTCGACGTGGTCGGACGCGACCAGCTCTCCGACCTGGCGGTGCTTCGCCTCCAGGGCAGCGGCTTCGGATCGGCGGAGCTCGGGGAGGCAGCCGGGCTGCGGGTCGGGCAGCTCGTGGTCGCGATCGGCAATCCGATGGGCTTCGCGGGCTCGGTCACCGCCGGGGTGGTCAGCGCGCTCGGCCGGGCGCTCCCCGTGAAAGCCGGGCGCGTGGTCGAGAACGTGATCCAGACCGACGCCGCACTGAACCCCGGGAACTCGGGAGGCGCGCTCGCGGACGGACACGCGCGGGTGGTCGGGATCAACACCGCCGTCGCCGGGATCGGGCTCGGCCTCGCGGTCCCGATCGACGACGCAACCCGCCGGATCATGCACGCCCTTATGACCGCGGGCAGGTTCGAGCGCGCGTACATCGGGATCGCGGGCGGCGGGCGACCGCTGCCGCCACGGGCGGCCGCTGCGGTGGGTCGCGAGGACGGCGTCGAGGTCATGGAGGTCGTCGACGGCAGCCCCGCCGTTCGAGCGGGCATCAGGTCCGGCGACCTGATCGTCGAGCTCGACGGTGTGCCGGTCGCGGACGCACGCGACCTGCAACGCTTGATGGTCGGCGACGTGATCGGCCGATCGGTGGAGGCGCTCGTCTGGCGCGACGGCGAGATCCGCACGTTCGTGCTGCATCCGGTGGAGCTGACGGCCGCGTAGGGTTTGGACATGGCGTTCCGTGGCTGGCCGGTGGAAGCCATCGAGTTCTTCGAGGGCCTCGAGGCCGACAACTCCAAGACGTACTGGCAGCAGAAGAAGGACGTCTACGACTCGATGGTTCGCGCCCCGATGGAGGAGCTGTTGCAGGAGCTCGGGCCGGAGTTCGGCGAGGCTCGGATCTTCCGACCGTATCGCGACATCCGATTCAGCGCCGACAAGTCCCCGTACAAGACCAACATCGGAGCGGTGATCGGCGACGGCTACGTGCAGCTCACCGCCGACGGCTTGGGTGTGGGGTCCGGCATGTGGGAGATGGCGCCGGACCAGCTCGAGCGCTACCGCGAGGCCGTGAGCGGCGCCCGTTCCGGTGGCAAGCTCGTCAACGTGGTGGGGAAGACACGGGAAGTGGGGATCGCGGTCACCGGCCACGAGGTTCTGAAGACCGCCCCGAAGGGTTACCCCAGGGATCATCCTCGGATCGAGCTCCTGCGCTACAAGGGCCTGACCGCCTGGCGGGAATGGCCCGCAGGCGCGTGGTTGGGGAATCGCAAAGCCAAGGATCGGGTGGTCGAGTTCCTTCGAGCTTCGGAGCCGCTGAACGAGTGGCTTCGAACACACGTCGGTCCTTCGACCCTGCCCGAGCGGCGACGATAGGTTGTCGCTCACCGGCACCTTCTGGGAAGGGAGGCATCATGGATATGAACAGCATCTTGATCGGGTCCGAGGATCCCAAGAGCCTGGCGGACTACTACACCAAGCTCTTCGGGGAGCCGGGCTGGAAGGAGGGCGGCTACACGGGCTGGCAGATCGGCACGGGCTGGGTGACCTTGGGGCCGCACGATCAGGTGAAGGGGAAGAACACCCAGCCGGGCAGGCTGCTCTGGAAC
>JALZDC010000397.1 GCA_030862755.1 Actinomycetota bacterium | reverse complement strand
TCCACCGACCCACGATCGGCCGCATCGAACGCGACGTGCGACGCGGTCGTGACTGGCGAGCCCTCGCAGATCGAGAAGTCGTCGAGGTCCTGCCTGCCGTACGAGACGCAGTTCGGCTCCTCGTTCAGTTCCTCGATCCCGAGGGGCGCGAGCGCAGCCGTATAGAGGCGCCGACTCGCCGGGAAGTCCTCGACGACGAACAGGACGTGGTCGACGACGACGTGTCGATCGGTCACGGTTTCCCCTCCTTGTCTCTCTCGCCGCCCAGCTGGCCGAACACCGGCCGATGCGGCAGGATGCTAGGCGATGCATCACTCGGTCGGCGACCTGGCGGAAGTGCTGGACAACCTCGGCGTCTTCGCGATGCATCCCGAGGAACTCCTCGCGCTGTGCCCCTCCGGGTTCCGGAGGGTTCCGATCAGCCAGGGAGACGAGCATTACCTCTCGCTCCAGGGGTTCACGGCCAATCAGACCGCCTATGCACACACGCACCCTGACTCCGAGGAGTGGGTCGTCGTCCTCTCCGGCCAGGGGAAGGCGCTCCTCGCCGACAACCCGGTGCCGCTCCAGAGGACCCTCGTGATCGGCCGAGCGACAGCCCATCCCCACGGCTTCGTGAGCGGCGACGGAGCGATGACGCTTCTCTCGATCCAGCTCCCGAAGCCCTCGGAGCCGGCGACGACCTGGGATCAGCCCGGCGAGACGACCGACCCGATCGACTGCGCCTCGGGTGGCACCTGCCGCCGCTGCGCCCGCTGCGGCGGACACAGCTCCAACTTCCGGGCCGCCCGCTTCGTGTGCGAGAACTGCACCATGGAGTTCTGATCAGGACGAGGTTGTGCCCGACCGCGCCTCCGCGAGCCGCGCGAGGTTGGCCAACTGCTTGCGGTCCGCGCGGTTGACGTAGACCGTGAAGATCGAGCGGATCCGGGGCTGCAGCCAGTAGGGGACGTAGTTCACGCGCTCGACGGTCTCGGTGCAGGTGATCCGCGACCCCTCACCTTCGGGTGTCACGTCGCTCATGGACCGTCTGAGGTGGAGCTGCCGACATGACCGAGGTCTGGGTCCGGTACATCAACGGTCCCATCGGCCACCATCACCGCCTAGGACGGCGATCCACCTCTCGGACCGCGGACGTGATCCTCCTCGGTCTCGTTCCAGACCTCCTCGACGTTCTCGACATTGAATCCGTACTCGAACACGAGCGACCCTCCGTAGGCCGCCCCGAAGAGGACCCCGCCGGCCGCGATGAGCGACAGGACGAGCCACGACCCCTGCGTCTGCCCTTCGTCGAAGCCGGAGATCCGGAGCAACAGGTCCACGATCGTGACCGCGGTGACGGCGAGCATCACGGTCGCGTGCCAGTTGATCGTCCGCCACACCTGCGTGTGCTTCGCCCGGCCGATCGGCCCACTCGAGCGGTCACGCGGGATGCCCTTCCACCAGTCGAAGAATCCGGTCAGGGCTGCCCCGAGGCTCACGATGAATCCCGCCACCATCACGAACGTCGCAGCCGCGAAGAAGTCGTGCGCCTTCGGGTCTATGTCGTCCGAGAAGAACGAGATCAGGTCGAAGATCGCGGCCAGCGAGTAGCTGGCGATCGGGAAGTCCGTGAGCGGCGGGTGGAACGGCCTGCCGGTGAAGCCGCGGACCCCCTGGAATCGGCGCCCCTTGAGCGACCAGCTCGGTCGGATCGAAAAGATCCTCGGCATGACTCCCTCCTTCTTCCCCGCGACCGCCTGGAGCGGGGGGACCCCTCTGCAGCCAGCATCATGCCATGGGCGCTGGGTCCGACGTTTGCGACCCCCGCGCTGGGGACATCATCCCTCCATGGTGCAGATCGGTTACACGCTGTCGAGCGAAGAGCACGGCCCGGGCGATCTCCTCCTCTTCGGCCGGATCGCCGAAGAGGTCGGGTTCGACTTCCTGACGATCTCGGACCACTTCCACCCGTGGACATCCCGCCAGGGCCAGAGCCCGCTCGTGTGGAGCGTGCTCGGGGGCCTCGCCGTGAAGACGGAGCGAGTGCCCGTCGTGACCGGCGTCACATGCCCCACGATGCGCATCCACCCGGCGATCGTGGCCCAGGCGGCCGCGACCACGGCGGCTCTCCTGCCCGAGCGATTCGTCCTCGGCCTCGGGACCGGCGAGAACCTCAACGAGCACGTGACCGGCCACGTCTGGCCACACCCGCAGGAGAGGCTCGACATGCTCGACGAGGCGATCCACCTGATCCGTCTCCTCTGGAGTGGCGAGCTCGTCACCGAGTGGACCGAGCATTTCACGGTCGACCGGGCCCGGATCTATACCCTCCCCGAGACCCTGCCGCCGATCGCCGTCGCAGCATCCATCCCGAAGGCCGCCGAGCTGGCAGGGCGGAGCGGCGATGCCCTGATATCGACGGCCCCGGAGAAGGAGCTCGTGCAGTCCTTCCGTGAAGCGGGTGGGAACGGCAAGCCCGTGTACGGCCAGCTCACGGTGTGCTACGGCTCGGACGAGGAGGCGGCGAAGAACGAGGCCCTCGAGTGGTGGCCCAACACGAGCGTGCCGGGTGAGCTCGGCGTGGAGCTGGCCGAGCCGCAGCATTTCGAGGAGGTCGCCCAGCTGATCACGCCCGACTCGGTGGCCGAGAAGGTCGTATGCGGGCCGGGTACGGAGCCGATCCTCGAGAAGATCGGCGCCTTCCTGGATGCCGGCTTCGACCACGTTTTCATCCATCAGGTGGGTCCACGTCAGGAGGAGTTCCTCGAGTTCTCTCAGAAGGAGCTGCTGCCGGCGATCGACGATCAGTGGACCAGGAGCGATCCCAGGACCGTCTCCGGCACCGCGACGTCGTCAGACCGGCAGTAGAGGAGCAGGCTCGCCATCCGAAGCGGTGCGAGCGCCGAGCGCTCCCGCAGGTAGTCCCAGTCGATGTCGACCTCGGCCAGCAGCTTGCGGCCGGTGAACCAATGGTCGGGCGTTTCCGGATGCGCGCTCACCGCCGCGATCAGGACGAGGTCCTCCGGCGCCGGGATCGTCACCTCTATCCCGAGGTAGCTCGATCGGCGCGCGTGGGCGATCACCTCGGGGTCGAGGCCGATGCCCCTCCGAACGCTGGTGATCAGGTCGACGAGCACGCCGTGCCGGTATGCCTTGCGGAGCCAGTCGAAGCGTTCGCCCGCCTCGAAACCGACCCTCCCCAGGGCCGCGACCGCGGCATCGATGTCCTCGTTGCGGACGAGGAC
>JALZDC010000396.1 GCA_030862755.1 Actinomycetota bacterium | reverse complement strand
GACGTCGTGCGACGTCACTCCCCCGCGCTTGTCGACGAGGAGCAGGCCCTCCGCCGGAGTCACGAGGGACTCACGACGCCCGGCGTAGCGCCTCGACGAGCTGCTGGATCGTCCCCTCCGGGCCGTGCTCAGAGGTGTAGCCGGCTGCGAGGCGGTGTCCGCCGCCGCCGAACGACGATGCGACGGCGGAGAGGTCGTGCTCGCCCCGGGATCGGACGCTGACCTTGAAGCGCCCGTCCCGTTGCTGCTTCAGCACGGCGGCGACGTCCACGTCGCGGGCGGTCCGGAGCACGTCGATCAGATCGTCGGTGTCGCCCGGCGCGACGCCCGCCTCGGCGAGGTCGGCTTGCGTGATGTAGGTCCAGACCACACTCGCCTCGGGCACCTCGGTCATCCGGCCGAGCGCGGTGCCCAACAACCGGAGGAACGACGGATCGTTGTCCTCGTACATCGCGCGCACGAGCGCTGCGTGATCGAAGTCGTGCTCGCGCAACCGGGCGGCGACCCTGAGCGTCTCGGGGGTCGTCGCCTGGTATTGGAAGCGCCCCGTATCGGTCACCAGGCCGGCATACAGGCACACGGCGACGTCGCGATCGAAGTCACCCCCCATCCTCTCGATCAGACGGAACACCAACTCGCATGTGGACGAGGCCTCGGGGTCGACGACACGAACGGTGCCGTAGCCGTCGTTCGAACGATGGTGGTCGATCCAGATCAGCTCGCGCGCCCGGGAGGCGGGGCCCCCGATCGCCCCCAACCGGTCGAAGGACGCGCAGTCGCAGGTCGCCATCACCCCGGGCTCCGCCGGGTACGAGCTCGGTGCCACGACGCGATCCGATCCCGGCAGGAGCGACGCCCAGCGAGGCATGTCCAGCGGCTCGTTGCCGTACGAGCTGACCGTCTCTACCCCTCGTGAGCGCAGGAAGTTCGAGAGCCCGAGCATCGAGCCCAGCGCGTCGGCGTCGGGGTTCATATGACACGCGAGGGCGACCTCGTCGGCCCGCGAGAGGATCTCGGCTGCGCGTCGCAGTGCTTGTTCCTCAGTCATCCGATCCCTCCGCGCGATGGAGTCGTTCGATGATCTCTTCGATCCGTTGATGCTGCGCGACCGTCTGGTCCATCTGGAACTCGAGCTCGGGGAGCTTCCTCAGGCGCACCTGTCGACCGAGCGTCCGTCGCAGGTGCGCGGTCGCCGACCGTAGCCCGGCGGCCGTCGCCCGCTGCTGCTTGTCGTCCCCGAGCACCGAGTACGAGACCCAGGCGCGTCGCAGATCGGCGGTCACCTGCACGCCGATGACGGTGACGAAACCGATCCGTGGGTCCTTCAGCCGCTGGATCTCCTCCGCGAGGATCTCGCGGAACTCCTCTGCAACTCGAGCTCTCCGAGCCCCCTGTGGCACGTCATCCCTCCGCCTCGTTCAATCTTCCGGCGAGTGGAGAGTCATGTCGCTGTCGATGATCTCCACCTCCGCCCATCGTTCGACGAACCGTTCCACCGAGTGCATCACCTTCTTGAGGTGATAGCCCTCTGCCGCCACCGCGGCGACGCCGAGCTCCGCCCGCTGCCATTTCTCGTGGTGGCCGGTCTCCGCGACGGCGACTTCGAACGTCGACCGGATCCCACTGGAGAGCGTCTTGATCACGTGGCGCTTCTCCTTCAACGAGCCGCAGGCCGGGATCCGCAGATCGAGCCGAAGAGCGGCCATCAGCATCAGGAGATCTGGCGAGCGAACTCCTCGACCTCGAAGGCCTCGATCACGTCACCCTCCTTCACGTCTTGGAAATTCTCGAGCCCGATCCCGCACTCGAAGCCTTCGCGGACCTCCGCCACGTCGTCCTTGAATCGGCGGAGCGACCCCACGCGACCCTCGTACACCACGACGCCGTCACGGATCAGCCGAACCTGCGAGTTCCTGCGGATCGTGCCCCTCGTGACGTAGCAACCGGCGATCACTCCGAGCCTGGGCACGCGGAACGTCTGGCGGATCTCCGCTTCGCCGAAGATCGATTCGCGCTCCTCCGGCTTGAGCATCCCGGAGAGCGCGGCCTTCACGTCATCGATCGCGTCGTAGATCACCCGGTACAGGCGGATGTCCACGCCCTCCCGCTCCGCCAGCTCGCGGGCGTTCGCATTGGGCCGAACGTTGAAGCCGACGACGATCGCGTTCGCGGTCTTCGCGAGGTCCACGTCGTGCTCCGTGATCGCGCCGGCGCCTGAATGAACGAGGTTCACGCGCACCTCATCCTGCGGCAGTTTGAGGAACGCGTCCGTGAGGGCCCCGAGCGAACCCTGGACGTCTGCCTTGACGACGAGGTTGAGCTCAGGGATGTCCTGACGCTCCTGGCGGCGGAGCAGCTCCTGGAGAGACGCCGGCCGCTGGTTCACGACCTCAGCCGATCGGACGCGCGACTCGCGCTCGGACGCGACATGGCGGGCCTCTCGTTCGTCCTCGACCTCGCGGAACTCGTCGCCGACGTTCGGGACGCCGTTCCACCCGAGGACCTGGACCGGCTTCGCCGGGCCGGCGACATCGACGGGCTGCCCGTTCTCGTCGACCATGGCGCGCACCTTGCAGTACGTGGTGCCGCAGACCAGCGCATCGCTCACCTCGAGCTGCCCCTTCTGCACGAGCACGGTGGCAACCGGCCCTCGTCCCTTGTCGAGGTGCGCCTCGAGGACGGTCCCGCGTGCACGACCCGTGGGATCGCCCTTGAGCTCCGCCAGGTCGGCGACGATCAGCACGGTCTCCAGCAGTCCGTCCAGGTTCGCGTTCGTCTTCGCGGAGACGTCGACGAACTCGGTGTCCCCGCCCCACTCCGAGGGGACCAGGCCACGTTCCACCATCTGGGTCCGCACGCGGTTCGGATCGGCCTCCTCCTTGTCGATCTTGTTGACCGCGACGATCACTGGCACACCCGCCGCTCGCGCGTGGTCGAGTGCCTCGACGGTCTGCGGCATCACGCCGTCGTCGGCGGCAACGACCAACACGGCGATGTCGGTGATCTGTGCGCCTCGCGCCCGCATCGCGGTGAAGGCTTCGTGGCCCGGTGTGTCGATGAAGGTGATCTCACGACCGTTGACATGGGCCTGATAGGCGCCGATGTGCTGAGTGATCCCGCCGAACTCGCCCGCGACCACGTCGGTCATCCGGATCGCATCGAGGAGCTTCGTCTTGCCGTGGTCGACGTGACCCATCACCGTGACGACGGGCGAGCGAGGCACGAGCCTCGACTCGTCGACCTCCTCCTGGAGCTCCTCGGCCTGGAGCTCGTCCTCGAGGCCGACGATCTCCACCTGATATCCGAGCTCGGACCCGATGGTCCGGAGGGCCTCGTCGGAGAGTGACGTGGTCGCCGTGACCATCTCCCCCGACATGAAGAGGATCTTCACGATGTCGGCCGGGGACCGGTTGGTCTTCTCTGCGAAGAGCTGTGGAGTGGAACCTCGAACCACCTGCAGCACCTGGCCGATGGGTGCTTCCGGTGCTGCGGGCACGGGCGCAGCAGCCGAACCGGGACCCGGTGCCGGGGTGAGCGGTACCGCGGTCGCGGGTGCGGCGGTCGCAGGTGCGGGCGGAGCTTGCGCGCCGGCGGCTGCGTCCTCCCCGGGCGGTGCCTTCTCCACCGCGGGCGCCGGGACCGCCGTCGGAGTGGTCTTCTTCGGTTTGGCCCTGGCCCGCGGCTTGGGCGGAGGCTCCATGACCTGCCGGGGCTTCGCCGCCTTGGTCGCCTTGCCGCCCGAAGCTCGGAGCCGAGGCACGAGATCCTCGGGCACGCTGGAAGAGGCGGACTTACCCGTCACACCCATCTTCTCGAGCGTCTCCAGCATCTCTTTGCTGGACACGCCGAGCTCCTTGGCGAGCTCGTGAATCC
>JALZDC010000374.1 GCA_030862755.1 Actinomycetota bacterium | reverse complement strand
GTTCCAGGGCGACGCGGTGATGGTCGTGTTCGGGGCGCCCGAGCCCTTCGAGGATCACGCGGAACGTGCGCTCCGATGCGCGCTGGCGATGCAGCATCGTCAGACCGAATTGAACGCGCAGGGCTGGGGGACCGATTCCGTCGAGCGGTTGGACGTCGGCATTGGCCTCAACACCGGGATCGTCATGGCGGGAGCCGTCGGCGGCGGCGGGCGTCTCGAGTACACGGTGATCGGTGACGCAGTCAACATCGCACAACGCCTGCAGTCCGAAGCCGGAGGAGGCGAGGTGGTGGCGGCGGCTTCGACGATCGCCGCCGCGCCCGCCGTACCCGCCGAGTCGATCGGCCCGAGGACGGTGAAGGGCCGCGAGGAGCCGGTGGAGGTTTACCGCGTCCTGGGAGCGGGTCGGTGATCGGCGGAGAGGGCACCGAGCGCCGCGTCCGGTGGCCGTGGATCGTCCTGTGCGGGTTCGGCCTGGCCGCGCTCGTCGGGATTTCGCTGACGGTCGTGAACCGAACCGGCGTCGCGGACGATTTCCCCTTCGTCGTGGCGTTCGGGACGTTCGGGCTGGTGGGGGCGCTGATCGTCAGCCGCGCTCCCGGCAACCGGATCGACTCCCTGTTCCTGTGGGCCAGCGTCGTCGCCGCCGTGGGATTCGTCAGCGCCGAGATCGTGACGTCCCTGTACGACCGGGGGGCCCGCGCCGGCGTGGGTCTCGCGGTGGCCGCGCTGATGGGGGAGGCGGCGTGGATCGTAGGGATCCTGCCCGCGCTGATCCTGCTGCCCCTGTGGTTCCCCGACGGTCGGCTCCCGTCGCGACGATGGCGTCCCGTGCTGTGGTCGACTTCGCCACACTCCTCGTCGTCTTCGTCTCGTTCATCCTGGGGTCCCCGACGCTGGCCGGATCCGCCGAGCGGGCCCGGCCGCCGAATCCCCTCTTCGTTCCGTCGCTGTCCTCGGCGTCCGAGTTCGTCGAGGGCTTCTTCTTCTGGGTATTCCTCGGGATCCTCGCGGCCTCGGTCGTCTCGCTGGTCCTGCGGTTCCGACGATCTCGAGGCGTGGAGCGGCAACAGATCAAGTGGTTCGCGCTCGCGGTCGTGTTCCTCCTCACCGTGATCACGGCGACCGAGATCCTGCTGGTGTTCGGGATCGAGAGCAGCCTGGTCGACACGGCGCTCGTCGCCCCCGCGTTCCTGTTCCTCCCGATCAGCGTCGGCGTCGCCGTCCTCAGGTACCGGCTCTACGACCTCGACGTCGTCTTGCGCAAGACCCTGCTGTACGGGCTCCTGGTGGCCGTCGCCACCGCCGTGTATGTGGTCGTGGTCGTCGGCACGGGAACGCTGATCGGGCGCGAGAGTCCGTTCCTCACTATGGTCGCCGCGGTGATCGTGGCGGTGGGGTTCCAGCCGGCCCGGACGAGGCTCGCCCATGTGGCGAACCGGATCGTCTACGGCAGACGCGCCACGCCGTACGAGGTCCTGACCGAGTTCTCCGATCGGATGGGCACGTCATATGCGACCGAGGACATCCTTCCTCGCATGGCGCAGGTGCTCGGCGAGGGCACCGGCGCGGAGGTCGCACGGATCTGGCTGTTGGTCGGGGGAGAGTTCTGGCCCGAGGCGGCATGGCCGGCGGATGCCCCGGCTGGGACACCGATCTCGGCACGAGAAGGGAGCCCCGAGGTGTCGGGGCAGACCGTGACGGAGGTCCGCGACCGAGGGGATCTGCTGGGAGCGCTGTCGGTTCGGATGCCGGCATCGGATCCGATGAACCCGTCGAAGGAGAAACTCGTGCAGGACCTTGCGGCGCAGGCCGGCCTGGTGCTCCGGAACGTCCGACTCGTCGAGGATCTCCGAGCGTCCCGGCAGCGTCTGGTGGCCGCCCAGGACGAAGAGCGGCGACGGCTGGAGCGAAACATCCATGACGGCGCCCAGCAGCAGCTCGTCGCTCTCGCCGTCAAGGCTCGGATCGCTCGGGAGCTGACCGACCGCGATCCCCGGAACGCCGTGGAGATGCTTCGCCAGATCGAGGCTGAGACGCAGACGGCGCTGGAAGACCTGCGGGATCTCGCCCGAGGGATCTATCCCCCTCTGCTCGCGGACCGGGGTCTGATTGCGGCGCTTGAAGCGCAATCGCGCAAAGCGTCCGTGCCCGTCAGCATCGAGGGTGAAGTGGGCCGCTACCCGGCCGACGTGGAGTCGACCGTATACTTCTGCGCCCTCGAGGCGATCCAGAACGTCGCCAAGTACGCCGGTGCGCAGCGCACCGTGATCCGTCTCTCGCAGTCCAACGGCAGCCTCAGCTTCGAGGTCGTCGACGAAGGGCGAGGTTTCGACCCGAACCAGGTGGCCACGGGTTCAGGGCTTCAGGGCATGGCCGACAGGCTCGCCGCCGTGGGAGGCTCTCTCGAGATCCGATCGGCGCCCGGCCGGGGCACCACGGTGGCGGGTCGTGTTCCGGTGAGCGCAGCCTGATCGACGGCTTGGTCTCGGGAGGAGCGTTCGAGGGGATGGGATCCATAGCCACGCCGAGCACGTCCCGGGGGCGGCTGCTCGCCTTCCGCATCGTGGGCTGGCTCATCGGGATCTCCACGATCCTCTCGTTCCTGCCGTACATCGTGATCGCCCTGGCGTCGGACGATCCCGTGGAACAGAGTCATCGCTTCCACCTGATCGGGGGTTTCGCAGGCATCGGCTTGATCGGCGTGTTCGCGATCGTGTTCGTGATGAGGCCGGCGTGGCTCGCCGCCTGGCACGTGCTGGTCGCGCAGGCTCTCGCCTGGTTGTTCGGCGGGCTGATGGGCGGGGATCTCATCTCCGGGTTCTGGATCACGGGACTCGTCGGGCTCGCACTTCTGGGCGCGCTGCATCCCGACCCTCGTTCACTCCTGCGGTTGCCAGGTCATCCGAGCATGTCGCTGCTGACCTACGCGCTCCTGTGCATGATCCCCGCCTGGATCTACGCGGTGACGTACGCGGAGCTCCAGCACGGCCGGGTGACCGATCCGCACGTGGAGCTCCACCATTGGTCCGGGATGGCTGTCGCCGCGCTCGCGATCGTGGGAGCCGGGCTCGCGACATCCCTCCGGGGGGCCGGCTGGCTGGTCGCGGCCGCGGCGACGGCGGTGGCGGCGGTCGCGTTCGGGCTTTTCGGCCTCGTGTTCTCGGACCAACCGGGCGCTCCCGATGCCGGCTGGTCATGGCTGGCGGTCGCCGCCGGCATCGGCTTCTGGCTCCTCGGGCGCGTGGAAGCCGGCCGGGAGGCATCCGCGGGGTGACGTCCCGGCCTGGTTCTCCGTTCCGCCGGGTCGAGCGCTGGCTCGTCGGCGTTTTCATGGCCGTGCTCGTCCTCGTGCTGGAGCGGCTCGTGATGCGTCAGATCAAGAAGAAGGAACGAGTGCGCTCGGGGTCCTCTCCCGCTGCCGTCACCCTAGGGGAGGACTAGGCGTGCACCGCTGGTGGGTCTTCCTGCATATCGTCGGGGTCCTCGGGTTCCTGATGGCGCACGGCGTCTCCGCGTATGTGACCTTCCAACTGCGGCGGGAGCACGAGGCCACGCGGGTGAGCCACCTGCTCGAGCTCTCTTCGTCCTCGATCGGGCTCATGTGGAGCTCGATCGGACTCCTCCTGCTCGGCGGCATCGTTGCCGGGTTCACCGGTGGCTTCTGGGGACAGGGATGGATCTGGGCTGCGATCGCGCTCTTCCTCGCGGTCACCGTGGCGATGTACGTGATCGCGACCCCGTGGGCGAAGCGGCTCCGAACGATCTCGGCGGCGATGGCACAGGGCACGGAGGCCGTGAGCCAAGAGCAGTACGAGCAGATCCTGCGGTCGCGGCGTCCCTACACGATCGCGGCGGTCGGCTTCATCGGGCTGCTCGTGATCCTCTGGCTGATGATCTTCAAGCCGACGTTCGGGCTCGGCGCGGAGCAGGAGTGCCCTGCGGATCGGAAGGCGGACGTGACGGTGTGCGCGTTCGACGACCAGCGGTTCGTGCCCTCCCAGATCGACGCGTCTGCGGGCGCGCCGTTCGAGCTGGCGTTCGCGAACGAAGATGGAAGCGTGCAACACAACGTCTCGATCTACCAGGACGACTCGGTGCAGGAGTCGCTGTTCATCGGCGATCTCGTGGAGGGACCGACGACCGTGACCTATGACGTGCCGAGTCTCGAGGCCGGCGTGTACTACTTCCGGTGCGACGTGCATCCGCAGATGGACGGGACACTGGAGGCCGCCTAGATGTCCTACCGAACGATCGTCGTCGGCACCGACGGTTCGCCGACCGCGTCCGTCGCCGTCGAGGTCGCGCAGAAGCTCGCGAAACGGCTTCGCGGCAAGCTCGTGCTCGTCGGCGCGCTCGACGCCTACGGCGTCTCCCGGCAGCCTCTCCAGACGGCTCTCTACGAG
>JALZDC010000370.1 GCA_030862755.1 Actinomycetota bacterium | reverse complement strand
GGTGAGCGCCGGCCGGAGGCCGAGATGCGTCCCGACCCCAGGCCCCGGCTCGATCCCGTAGAGCGCGATCCCGGGGCGGACCAGGTCGAGGTGAGACTCGGGATGCAGGATCGTCGCGCCCGAGTTGGCCGCATGCAACAGCCGCGGGAACAGCCCTGCGGATCGCACGGCTTCGGCGGCCTCGAGGAAGCGGTCGAGCTGCTCTTTCGTCGTGACCTCGTCCTCCTCGGATCGCGCGAAGTGCGTGAAGAGCCCCTCGACCTCGAGACCGGCCTCCCGGACGCGGAGAGCGAACGCCGGGGCCTCCTCCGGCGGCCACACGCCGATGCGATGCATCCCCGTGTCGACCTTCACGTGGACGGGCACGGGACCGCGTGCAGCCCCCGAGAGTCGGTCGAGCCCATCTTCGGAGTACAGCGTGGGCGTGAGCCGGTGGGCGAGCGCGATCGCCTCGGATCCGGCGGGAAGCTCCGACAGGACGAGGATCGGCGCTTCGATGCCGGCCCCGCGGAGCTTCAGTCCTTCCTCGACCGATGCGAGACCGACCCACGTGGCGCCGGCTTCGATCGCGGCCCGGGCGACCTCGACGTCGCCGTGCCCGTAGCCGTTGGCCTTGACCACGGCCATCAGCTCAGCGTTCTCGGGCTTCAGGATCCTGGCGTTGTGGCGGATCGCCTCAAGATCCACCTCGACCCACGTGGGCCGGAAGCCCTCGCTCACATGGCCCCCACGTGCACGACGGCTTCGGGAACACGATCCAGGACGTCGCCCGCGAGAGCCCCTTCCCCCAGGTCCCTTCCCGCGAACTGTCCGGCCAGCCCGTGGAGATAGGCAGCGGCGGCGGCCGACTCGAGCGGCGCGAGACCGCGGGCGAGGAGGCCGCCGATCATCCCCGTCAGGACGTCGCCGGTCCCGGCGGTCGCGAGGATCGGCGATCCGGTCACGTTCACGAACAGCCGTCCGCCCGGCTGGGCGATCACGGTTCGGGTCCCTTTCAGGAGAGTCACGGCACCCGCCTGCTCCGCCAACGCGCGGACGTGCGCGGGCCTGTCCGCATCGAGGTCACGGGGCTTCACACCCGTGATCCGTGAGAACTCTCCGACGTGCGGCGTGAGGACGGCGTCGGCCGCGCGGTCCCGGCACGCCACCGCGTCGCCGGAGAACGCGTTCAGGCCGTCCGCATCGAGGACCAACGGGACCGGGGAGCGCCGCACCGTGTCCCGGACGAACGCCACCGACGACTCGTTCGTCGTGAGACCCGGACCGATCGCGAGTGCATCGGCAGCCTCGAGCCGTTCCAGCAAGGGGGCGGCCGCCTCCGATGCCACCGTGCCTTCGGTCGTCTCCGGCAGCGGAAGGAACGTCGGCTCGGTCAGGCCGGCTTGGATCTTGGGCATCGCCCCCTGAGGGGCAGCCACGGTGACCAGTCCCGCCCCCATCCTGCCCGCTGCCAGTGCGATCAACCGGGCCGCGCCGGTCATCCCCCGGGACGCCGCCACCACGACGAGGACTCCCGATGCGCGCTTGTGGGTTTCCGCGTGACGCGAAGGCAGCCACTCGGCGACATCGGAGGGCTCAGTCAACCAGGCACGACCATCCACGAGGTCGTCGGGGAACCCGATGTCGACGACCCGTACGACCCCGGCGTGCTCGGCACCCGGCATCAGGACCGCACCGAGCTTCGCGGCACCGAACGTCACGGTCAGTCTCGCCCGAACCGCGTCCCCCTCGATCACCCCGGTGGCGCCGTTGACCCCGGAGGGGATGTCGACGGCCGCGATCGGTGCGCGGGCCCCGTTCAGGCTCGCGATCGCAGCCGCCCAGTCGTCCTCGGGGATACCTCTGAACCCCGTCCCGAAGATCGCGTCGACGGCGACGTCCGCGCGTTCGAGCTCCCGCCGAAGACCGCGTTCGTGGTAGGTCCGCACACGGATGCCGGGCACCTCGGCCAGACGCCTCGCTTTCGTGGCCGCCGGCTCCCGGAGCGCTCCGGGGTCCTCGAGCAGCACGACGGTCGTTCGCACCCCCCAACGACCCAATCGCCGTGCGGCCACCAACCCGTCCCCGCCGTTGTTCCCCTTGCCGCACACGACGACCGCCCTGCGGCCGTACGAGCCACCAGCGAGCTCGAGAGCCGCCCGCGCCACGGCGTGACCGGCCCGCTCCATCAATACCTCCGCACCTAAGCCCCGCGCCTGGGTCTCGCGGTCGAGCGTGGCCGCCTCCTCGGGCGTGAGAACCGGCTTCATCCGACCGCGATGGCGAACGCTACCGCGTTCGTCTTCTCGTGCGTGAACGTGATCAGCACGTCGCTGATGCCGAGGGCATCCGCTCGGCGCTTCGCGTTGCCGTCGAGCTTGATCGAGGGGGCGCCCGACGGGTGGCGGGTGACGCTGACGTCCTGCCAGCGTCGTCCCCGGTAGCCTCCGAGCGCCTTGATGGTCGCCTCGCGGGCCGCGAACCGGCCTGCGTACGACTCAGCCGGCCTCGCCTTCGAGTCGCAGTACGCGATCTCTTCGGGGGTGAAGACCCGGTCTCGGAGCGTCGGGTGGCGCGAGATCGCCCGCTCCATGCGCGCGATCTCGCAGATGTCGACGCCAAGCCCGACGATCTCCACAGAGGGACAGGCTACGCCACGGCGCTGGCCATGCCCGGACGCTACTCGACCGTGACGCTCTTCGCGAGGTTCCGCGGCTGATCCACGTCGGAACCTCGCAGCCTGGCCACGTGGTACGCGAGCAACTGCAGCGGCACCGTCACCACGACCGGCGACAACAGCTCCGGGGTCTCCGGGACCTCAAGGACGTGCTGCGCCACCCCCTGGATCTGCTCGTCACCTTCGGTCGCCACCGCGATCACCTCGGCGCCTCGCGCACGCACCTCCTGGATGTTCGACAGCATCTTCGGATAGACGTGGCACTTGGTCGCGACCGCCACCACCGGCACGCCCTCTTCGACCAGCGCGATCGGTCCGTGCTTCAGCTCGCCGGCCGGATAGCCCTCGGCGTGGACGTAGCTGATCTCCTTCAGCTTCAGCGCTCCTTCGAGCGCGGCCGGGAACCCTGTGTGTCGTCCGATGAAGAGCCAGTCGCGGGCCCCCTGGAAC
>JALZDC010000366.1 GCA_030862755.1 Actinomycetota bacterium | reverse complement strand
CTCCCGGCTCGCGTGACCGAGCACGTTGCGAGGCGATCCGTTTTCGTCCCGTTCAACCAGGCCGGCTTCCAGGCGAACCGGCTGCTCGACGGCGACTTCGTGACCTCCGTCACCCTCAAGGCCGTGGCGGAGCTCGTCGACGCAGAAGCGGGGGCCGAGGGCTGATGGACTGGCTCGACTGGCTCCTGCTGGCGGTTCGGGTGGGGGTCGTCTTCTTCGCGTTGCTGATCTCCGTGATGCTCTACATCTGGGTCGAGCGCAAGGTCATCGCCGACATGCAGACGCGCATGGGGCCGATGCGCGCCGGTCCTCGCGGCGTGATGATCACCCTCGCCGACGGGATCAAGCTCTTCTTCAAGGAAGGGATCATCCCGACGAACGCCGACCGGCGCGTCTACCTCATCGCGCCGGTCCTCGCGATGTTCCCTGGGTTCCTCGCGTTCTGCACGATCCCGTTCGGGACGAGCGTAACCCTCTTCGGCCGGGAGCTCCCGTTCCAGCTCGCGGACCTCGACATCGGCATCCTATGGGTCCTCGCGATGACGTCGATCGCGGTCTACGGCGTCGTGCTGGCCGGATGGGCGAGCGGCTCGAACTACCCGCTCCTGGGCGCCGTCCGTTCCACGGCGCAGATGATCTCCTACGAGGTCGCGATGGGGCTCTCGCTGGTCGCGGTGCTGATGTACAGCGGCCACCTCTCCTTCTCGGAGGTCGTCGCGGCGCAGGACCGAGTGTGGAACGTCGTCCCGATGTTCCCGGCCTTCGTGATGTACCTGATCTGCGCGCTCGCCGAGACGAACCGACCGCCGTTCGACCTCGCGGAGGCCGAGACGGAGCTGGTGGCCGGCTTCCACACCGAGTACTCCGGTATCACATTCGCGATGTTCTTCCTCGGCGAGTACGTCGCGACCGTGACGGTGGCAGCGATCGGCGTGACGCTGTTCCTCGGCGGCTGGCGGGGGCCAGCCCCCGACTTCCTCCCCTGGCTCTGGCCGCTGCTGTGGTTCATCTTCAAGGTCACGCTGGTGATCTACGTGCTCATCCTGATCCGCGCGACGCTCCCCAGGGTCCGCTACGACCGTCTCATGGCCTTCGGCTGGAAGGTCCTCATCCCCTTCGGCCTCGTGTGGGTGCTGATCACCGGAGCGGTTGTCGTACTCCCGGAGAGCCTCGATCTAGACCGACGGACCGTGCTGACCTGGGCCGCGATCGCGCTCGGTGTCATGCTCCTCCTCTCGTTCCTGCCGATCGGTCGCAGCGCCACCCGTGAGGAGGTGACTCGTTGACCGACGAACGTCGGCGTGAGCGGAGCTTCCTGGGAGACACCGCCGCCGTCCTGAAAGGGATGGCGACCGTCTTCAAGCAGACCTTCCGGCCCGATAACACGGAGGAGTACCCGAAGGTGATCGCGGAGATCCCCGAGCGGGCCCACACCGGCCGTCACCTGCTGAACCGACACGAGAACGGCCTGGAGAAGTGCATCGGATGCGAGCTCTGCGCGTTCGCCTGCCCGGCGGACGCGATCTGGGTGGAGGGCGAGGACAACGACCCCGAGAACCCGACTTCGCCCGGTGAGCGCTACGCGAAGGACTACCAGATCAACTACCTTCGCTGCATCATGTGCGGTCTGTGCGTCGAGGCCTGCCCGACGCGCGCGCTCACGCTCACCAGCTACTTCGAGATGTCCTACACGTCGCGCGAAGACGCGATCCTCACGAAGGAGCAGCTGCTGGAGCCGCCGCCGGAGCTCGGCACCACCCCGGGGGCGAAGGAGGGCCTCTAGGGTGCCCCTCGACAACGTCGTCTTCTGGGTCTTCGCGCCGATCTCGGTCGCGTCGGCGATCGGGATGTTGCTGATGCGCAACGCCGTCCACGCCGCGCTGTTCCTGGTGGTGAACTTCTTCTGCCTCGCGGTCTTCTACCTGATCCTCGACGCGCCGTTCCTGTTCGCCGTACAGATCATCGTGTACGCGGGCGCGATCATGGTGCTGTTCCTGTTCGTGATCATGCTGCTCGGGGTGGATCGCGGGGACGACCTCCGCGAGCGCTTGATGGCGCAGCGACCCCTCGCGCTGGCGCTGGGTGCCGGGTTCGTGATCGAGATCGTGGTTGCGGTCCGCGCCGGCATCGGGTTCGCCGCGAGGGCACCGGCGGGATTCGACGCCGTGAACGAACCCGGCAACGCGCAGGCGATCGCGAGGGTCCTCTTCCGCGACTACTTCTTCCCGTTCGAGGCCACCTCGATCCTGCTGATCGTCGCGGCGATCGCCGCGATGGTGCTCGGTCAGCGGAAAGCGCCCCCGGTGACACAGGCAGAGCTCGAGGAGATCAGCATGAATGAGACGAGCGGATGAGGACGCCGATCGCGTACTTCGTGGTGCTGTCGGGCGTGTTGTTCACCCTGGGGACGCTGGGAGTGCTGCTCAGGAAGAACGCGCTGTTGATCTTCATGTCGATCGAGCTGCAGCTGAACGCGGTGAATCTCGCCCTGGTGGCGTTCTCGAGGATGCACCTGGCGTTGGACGGGCAGGTTCTTGCGTTCTTCTCCATGGTGGTCGCCGCTGCCGAGGTGGTGGTGGGTCTGGCGATCATCGTGGCCGTCTACCGGCGCCGGGGCACGGTGGATGTCGACCACGCACGAGGGCTCGCCGGCTGATGGACGTGAGCTCGATGCGCATCGGCGGCTCCGGTCTCCTGTGGCTCGTGCCTGCGTTGCCCCTCGCGGGCGCCTCCGTCAACCTCTTCTTCGGACGGCGTCTCGGGAAGCTCGCGGGGCTGATGGCGAGCGTCGTGGCGGGTCTTTCGTTCGTCCTATCGATGTATCTCGTGGCCCAGCTCCTCGGTGTCGCATCTCCCGAAGGCCGCCTCGTCGCCCAACACCTCTTCGATTGGATCTCGGTCGGGAGCTTCTCGGTCGGTGCGGATCTACGGCTCGACGTGCTGTCCGCGACGATGATCCTGGTCGTCACCAGCGTCGGCTTCCTAATCCACGTCTACGCGATCGGCTACATGGAGGGTGACCCTCGGTACGGCCGGTTCTTCGCCTACCTGAACCTGTTCGTTTTCTTCATGTTGCTCCTCGTCCTCGCGGACAACTACGCGCTCCTGTACGTGGGGTGGGAAGGCGTCGGCCTGTGCTCGTACCTGCTGATCGGGTTCTGGTTCGAGAGGGCCGAGAACGCGAGCGCCGCGAAGAAGGCGTTCGTCACGACACGGATCGGTGACACCGCGATGCTGGTCGGTCTCGCCCTGATCGTGTCGACGTTCGGGACCCTCGATTTCGACGCGGTCCTCGGTGCATCCGGCGATCCGATCGCCAAGAGCACCGCGACCGCGATCTCGCTCCTCCTGCTCGCCGGGGGGATCGGCAAGTCCGCGCAGGTGCCGCTCCACGTCTGGCTCCCCGACGCGATGGCCGGCCCCACGCCGGTCTCCGCGCTGATCCACGCGGCCACGATGGTGACGGCCGGCGTCTACCTCGTCGTCCGGAGCGCGCCGCTCTTCGAGCTGTCGGGCGTGGCCCTGACGGTGGTGCTGGTCATCGGTCTCGTCACGGCCCTGTTCGCGGCGACGTGTGCGATGGCGCAGGACGACATCAAACGGGTCCTCGCGTACTCGACGGTGAGTCAGCTCGGTTTCATGTTCGTGGCGGCGGGCATGCGCTTCTACACGGGCGCGATGTTCATGCTCGTCGCCCACGCCTTCTACAAGGCCGTGATGTTCCTCGGGGCCGGGTCAGTGATGCACGGTACGCACGAGGAGACCGACCTTCAACGGATGGGCGGGCTCCTCCGCCGGATGCCGATCACGGGCTGGACGTTCATGGTCGGGGCGCTCGCTCTGGCCGGCATCTGGCCGCTCGCGGGTTTCTTCGCCAAGGACCAGATCCTCGAGATCGCGAACCACACCGGGCGCGCGTGGGTGTACGTGCTCGGAACGCTCGGTGCGCTGTTGTCCGCGCTCTACATCGGGCGGCTCCTGTTCCTGGCGTTCCTCGGAGAGCCGCGGAGCGAGGCGGCGGAACACGCACACGAGTCGCCGCCCGTGATGACCGTGCCGCTCGTGTTCCTTGCGGCCGGGGCCGTGGTGACCGGCCTCCTCCTGTCGACCTCGGCGGAAGGCCCACTGGCGAGGGTCCTCGAACCGGTGACCGGACCGGTCCCGCACGGCGAAGGGCTCTCGACCCTGGCGCTGTCGGCGATCGCGACGGCGATCGCGCTGGGGGCGCTCGCGGTCGCGTGGTGGGTCTACGCTTCCGGCCGGGTCGATCGCGTCGGCTTCCGTGAGCGGCTCCAGCCATTGCCGCGAGCTGCCGCGAGCGGCTGGTACGTCGATCGCGCGTACTCCACGCTGTTCGTGCAC
>JALZDC010000217.1 GCA_030862755.1 Actinomycetota bacterium | reverse complement strand
GGCCCGAGCCGCTCGAGGAAGCGCGCGCCGAGCTGGAGGCCGCCGGCCGCGACGTGCTGGCGATGCCCTGTGACGTCCGGGAACCGGACCAGGTCGAATCCTTCCTCGATGCGGTCGGCGAGCGGTTCGGGACGACGGACGTCCTCGTCAACAACGCGGGAGGGCAGTTCCTGGCGCCCCTCGAGCAGATCGGGTTGAAAGGCTTGCGCGCGGTCCACCGGCTCAACGTCGACGCGCCGTGGCACCTGACGAACCGGGTCGCCGAGCGGTGGATGATCCCGTCTCGGCGAGGGTTCGTGTGCTTCATCGGGTTCAGCCCACGGCGAGGTGTTCCGTCGATGGCCCATTCGTCCGCGGCCCGCGCCGCCTTGGAGAGCATGGCGTCGACGATCGCGATCGAGTGGTCCAGGTACGGGATCCGCGCGGTCTGCATCGCGCCTGGGCTGATCCGGACCGAGGGGATGTTGCAGTACGGCGGCCAAGCGTTGCTCGACGAGTATGCGAGAACCGTGCCGTTGGGGCGAGCCGGTCTGCCTGAGGAGGTGGCGGCCGCGATCGCGTTCCTCGCCAGCGACGGCGGCGCCTACGTGACGGGAACGACCGTGGTCGTCGACGGAGGCGCGGACGCATGGGGGATCGGCTCGCTTCCGCCCAGCCCGGGATGAGCATCCGGGTCCTCGTTCCTGGCCAGCCGCTAGCCTGTCGCTTCCAGGACAAGGGGTGACCCGATGGCTGACGCGCTGCAGAACTACATCGACGGGAAGTGGGTGGATGCGCAGGACGGAGCCCGCTTCGACGTGTTCGATCCCGCGAGCGGCGAGGTGATCGCGACCGCGCCCGATTCGAAGCACGAGGACGTCGACGCGGCCGTTTCCGCCGCCCGCCGGACCTTCGACGAAGGGCGGTGGTGGCCGGGCACCGCTGCCCGGAACCGGGGACGGATCCTCCTTCGCGCCGCGGAGATCGTCCGACGCGAGCACGAGCGGCTCGCAACGCTGGAGTCACTCGATTCCGGGAAGCCGATCGGCGACGCGCGCGCGGATATCGCTGAGGTCGCCTTCATGTTCGAGTACTACGGCGGCTGGGCGACGAAGATCGAGGGCGACGCGCACCACATGTCGACCGATGCCATGTTCATGGTCTGGAAAGAGCCGATGGGCGTGGCCGTCGGCATCACGCCGTGGAACTACCCCCTGATGATGGCCGCGCAGAAGGTGGCGCCGGCACTCGCCGCCGGATGCACCTTCATCCTGAAGCCGCCCGAACAGACCCCGCTCACCTGCGTCGAGCTGCCGAAGATACTCGAGGAAGCCGGTATGCCGGCGGGCGTGCTCCACGTGCTGACGGGTTTCGGTGAGACCGCCGGCGCGCCCCTGGTCGCCCATCCGGGCGTGGACAAGATCGGGTTCACCGGCTCCAAAGAGGTGGGGAAGATCATCATGCGGTCAGGCGCGGACACGCTGAAGCGCGTGACGCTGGAGCTCGGCGGCAAGTCGCCGAACATCGTGTTCGCCGACGCCGATCTGCCGTCCGCGTTCGAGGGATCCGCGAACGGGGTGTTCTGGAACCAAGGCGAGATCTGCTCGGCCGGCACCCGGGTCTTCGTCGACACGAAGGTCTACGACGACGCCGTCAACACGTTCGTCGAGCGTGCGAAGGACGTGAAGCTCGGCGCAGGAACGGACGAGTCCACGACGATGGGCCCGCTCGTGTCGAAGGAACAGCAGGAGCGGGTCGAGCGCTACATCGAGATCGGGACGGGCGAGGCGACGCTCGCCGCCAAAGGCGAGAAACCCGACGATCCGCGCCTCGCCCAGGGATACTTCGTCCCCCCCACCATCTTCGCCGACGTCACGAACGACGCGACGATCGCCCGGGAGGAGATCTTCGGACCGGTGATGTCCGTGATCCCGTTCTCCTCGATCGAGGACGTGATCGCGATGGCCAACGACAACGAGTACGGTCTCGCCGCGGCGGTGTGGACGCGAGACCTCAGGAAGGCCTTGCGCACCGCACAGGCGCTTCGGTCGGGAGTCGTGTGGATCAACGACACACAGCCGGCACCGACCGAGATGCCGTGGGGCGGGTACAAGCAGTCCGGTATCGGACGGGAGCTGGGCAAGGAAGGCGTCGAGGATTTCCTCGAGAAGAAGTCCGTGTATCTCAACCTCTCGTAGCTCGCGAGGTTGCCGTTACCTCGCCGGGCGTCATCCGACCGGCTGACGCGGCGGAGGGGACGGTCGTCCTCGGGCGAACAGGCCGGTGACGGTGATCCCCAGGGTCGCGAGGACGATGACCCCTCATCGTCGCCCGCAGGTCGACGGTATCGGCGATCCAACCGAGCATCGGTGGAAACCACACGAAGCCCGTGTACCCGACGGTCGCAACGGCTGCGATCGCGTTCGAGGAGTCGCTGGTGTCCCCTCGACGAGGCTGAACCCTGCAGGGCCGGCCGCAGACATCGCGGATCCCATGAGAGGAAGGCCGCTGCCCGGCGTGGCGTCGGCAAGCACAGCGATCGTCCCGCCGATCCCACCTCGGATCCCGGAGATCAGGATCGTCCGCCGGGGCCCGAGTTCGACCAGGACCATGGCCGCGAAGAGGGAAGTCCGGCTCCGGACCGGCGGATGACGCTCTTCCTCCGTCGCGGACCGCGGGCATCCTCGGATGACAGGGTCAGCGTCCCTCGGCTCCTTTCCCGGCAACACCTTCGCCGCGATACACTCGCGCATTCATGGCGGGCGGAGAGGTGCAACTGGCCGATCTCGTGAAGCGATTCGGCGACTTCACGGCGGTCGACGGTATCAACCTGAAGGTGGCGCCGGGTGAGTTCTTCTCACTCCTGGGTCCGTCGGGCTGCGGGAAGACCACGACCCTGCGGATGATCGCCGGATTCGAGCGCCCCACGGAGGGACAGGTCGTCCTCGATGGCATCGACGTGGCCACGGTGCCGCCGCACAAGCGCAACGTGAACACCGTCTTCCAGAACTACGCACTGTTCCCCCATCTGAACGTCGAGAAGAACGTGGCGTTCGGCCTTCGCTACAAGGAAGCCTCGAAAGGGGAGAGCGGGAGGATGGTGGGCCGCGCGCTGGAGCTCGTCCGCCTGTCCGGCTACGAGAAGCGCCGGCCGAATCAGCTCTCCGGCGGGCAGCAGCAGCGTGTGGCCCTTGCCCGTGCCCTGATCCTGAATCCCTCCGTCCTGCTGCTGGACGAGCCGCTGGGCGCCCTCGACGCGAAGCTCCGCAAGGCGCTCCAGATCGAGCTCAAGGCGATCCAGGAAGAGGTCGGCATCACGTTCATCTACGTCACGCACGACCAGGAGGAAGCGCTGACGATGTCGGACCGGCTCGCCGTGATGTCGAACGGGCGCATCGAGCAGATCGGCCCGCCCAAGGAGGTCTACGAGGAGCCGTCGACGGCATACGTGGCGGACTTCCTTGGCGTCTCGAATCTCATGGACGCGACAGCGTACGGGCCGGCGGAGGATGGCTGCCGGGTCCGGTTCGGTGAGTTCAAACTGGTCGCGGGCCAGGGCGAGCCCGATGCGCACGGGGAGGTGAAGCTCTCGATCCGCCCGGAGCGGGTCGACCTCGAGGACGCTGGCACGAGCGGGCCCAACAGGATCCCCGGGATGGTGGAGCGGCTCGTCTACGTCGGTTCCACGATGCAGGTGATCGTGAACCTCGCGCCGGGTGACAAACTGCAGGCGCTGCTGCAGAACGAGGGCGAGACCCTCCCGTTCCACCAGGGAACGGCGGTCTCCGTCCACCTCCCACGGGAGG
>JALZDC010000357.1 GCA_030862755.1 Actinomycetota bacterium | reverse complement strand
CGCCGTTCCCGAGGGGGCGTCGGCCTTCCCATCGTGATGCAGCTCGATGATCTCCACCGCGGGCAGGTATCGCGCCGCCTCGGCGGCGAACCGCTGCATAAGTGCAGCTCCGATCGCGAAGTTGGGGGCGATGAAGACACCGACCGGTGCCTGGCTCCACACGACCTCCACCTCGAAGCCGGTCGTGCCGACGACGATGTGCGTTCCGTGCTCGATCGCCCACGCGACGTGCTCCGGAGCGAACTCGGCGTTCGTGAAATCGACGGCGACCTCGACGCCGCCCTGGATGAACGAGTCGAGGTTCTCTGCCAGTACGACATCGGAGCCCTGTAGTCCGAGCGCCTCGGAGGCCTTCTCGCCCGCCTTCGAGCGGGAGATCCCGGCGACGAGCTCCATCTCCCCGGCGGCATGCACGGCGCGACACACCTCGGTACCGACACGCCCCGTGGCGCCGATCACGCCGACTCGGATCACTCCATGACCCCGGCGAGATCGCGTTTCGCGAACGGGCCCAGCACCGTGAGAGTCATCGGTTGCGACAGTACCCGCTTGGCCACTCGCTGCGCATCGTCGAGGGTGACTCCCTCTACGCGCTTGAGTGCCTGGCTCACGGTCAGGATCTCGCCGTGCCCGATCTCCGACTTCCCGATCCTCGACATCCGGCTTCCGGGATCCTCGAGCGAGAGGACCATCGAGCCCTTCACGTGACCCTTGGCGCGATAGAACTCCTCGGCCGTCAAGCCGCCGCCCGCGACATCCTCGAGCTCGCGACGGAGCAATCCTATGACCTCCCGCGCACGAGCCGGCGTCGTCCCCGCGTAGCACGAGAAGAGCCCGGCCTCGGTGTACTGCGAGTGATAGCTGTACACCGAGTAAACGAGGCCGCGCTTCTCCCGGATCTCCTGGAACAGCCGGGAGGACATCCCGGTGCCGAGCGCCCCGTTCACGATGAGGAAGGGGAATCGGTCGGGGTCACTGCGCGGAAGCCCGTTCGTTCCGAGACAGATGTGCGCCTGCTCTGTCTTCCGCCGCTTCGTCAGGGGCTGAGCGGAAGACGCGGGCGCGGTCTCGCTCTCGCGGAGGTTCCACCCCTGCGGTTCCCCTGTGCCCACGATCCGGCCGGTTTCCATACGGCTCCGCAACATGCCGACCAGGTCTTCGTGTTGGAGGTTGCCCGCCGCAGCGACCACGAGACGACCGGGCAGGTAGTGCCGCCGATAGAAGCGTTGGACCTTGTCCCGCGTGGCCGCGCGGATCGTGTCGGCGGTCCCCAGGACCGGCCTACCCAGGGGGTGATCGGGCCAGAGCGTCTCCGTGAAGAGATCGTGTACGACCTCTTCCGGCGAGTCCTCGTGCATGTTGATCTCCTCGAGGATCACCTGCCGCTCGGCATCGAGGTCCGCCGACCGCAGCACCGAGTACTGGAACATGTCGGCGAGATGCTCGACCGCCATCTCGAGGTCCCTATCGAGGATCCGCGCGTAGAAGCAGGTGTATTCCTTCGAGGTGAAGGCGTTCACGTCACCACCTACCGCGTCGAAGTTCTCTGCGATGTCGCGCGCCGACCTCGTTCTGGTTCCCTTGAAGAGCAGATGCTCGAGGAAGTGGCTGGAACCGCTGATCGCCGGTGGTTCGTCGCGGGATCCGGCCAAGACCCAGAAGCCGAGCGACACGGAGCGAACGCCCGGCATCCGCTCCGTGACCACCCGCAGACCGGAGGAGAACTCGGTTCGCTCGATCCCCAATGGTCCGCCTCCGGACGTGGCCCGTTAGTTCGACGAGCCCTTCTCTGCGTCGCGGAACCGCCGGCCGTGGCGTCGCGGCCCCTGGTCTGCGCCGTTCCTCGGCTCGCGTGGCTCGCGTGGCTCACGGCGCTCACCGCCGCGCTCGCCCCCCGATGACCGTTCGCCCTCCGGGGCCTCCCACTCGGGCCCGACCGGCTTCAAGCTGATCTTGCCCTGAGCGTCGACGTCCTCGACCAGCACCGTCAGCCTGTCACCTTCCTTGACGGCCTCCTCAACGGAGTTGAGCCGCCTGCCCTTGCCCAGCTTCGAGATGTGCACGAGACCATCCCGGCCGGGCACGAGATTCACGAAGGCGCCGAACGTCGTCGTCTTCACGACCGTGCCCTCGTACGTCTCACCCTGCAGGACGGGACGCGGGTTCGCGATCTCGTCGATCATCCGGGCGGCCTCGTCGGCGCCCTCGCCCTCATGCGAGCCGATGAACACGGTGCCGTCGTCCTGGATGTCGATGTCGGCGCCGGTCACCGCGATGATCTCGTTGATCCGCTTGCCCTTGGGGCCGATCACCTCGCCGATCTTGTCCACCGGGATCTGGATCGTGATGATCCTCGGAGCGATCGGGCTTACCGCCTCCCGTGGCGCCGGGATCGCCGCCTCCATCACATCCAGGATCGTGAAGCGGGCTTCACGGGCTTGCTCCAGCGCTCCGGTCAGGACCTCTGCCGGCATCCCGCTCACCTTCATATCCAGCTGGATCGCCGTGACGAACTCGCGGGTGCCAGCGACCTTGAAGTCCATGTCGCCCAGCGCGTCCTCCGCGCCGAGGATGTCGGTCAGCGTCACGTACGTGCCGGCTTCCGCGATCATCCCCATCGCGATCCCGCCGACCGGCGCCTTGATTGGCACACCGGCATCCATCAGCGAAAGCGTGGACGCACAGACGCTGGCCATCGACGTCGAACCGTTCGAGGCAAGCACATCGGACACCAGTCGCAACGTGTACGGGAACTCCTCCTCCGACGGGATCACAGGGATGAGCGCGCGTTCGGCCAGCGCCCCGTGGCCGATCTCCCGGCGACGAGGCGAGCCGACGCGACCAGTCTCACCGGTCGAGAACGGCGGGAAGTTGTAGTGGTGGATGTACCGCTTCGAATCCTCCAGATCGAGGGTGTCGATCATCTGGTTCATCCGGAGCATCCCGAGCGTCGTGACGTTGAGGGCCTGCGTGTCGCCACGCTCGAACAACGAGGACCCGTGAGCCCGCGGCAACAGCCCGACGTGTGCTGAGAGCGGGCGGATGTCCTTCGCCCCCCGGCCGTCCAGCCGGAGTCCGTCCGCGATCACGCGTTCGCGCATGACCTTCTTCTCGAGGGCCTTCCAGGCAGGCGAGAACTCCTGTCCTCGCTGGGCGAAGACCTCCTCCCCCAATACCTGAGCCAGATGGGCCCTCGCCTCGTCCTTGACCGCGGACATGTTGGCCTCGCGCTCCTTCCGGTCCGGAACGAGCGAGGATCGAACCTTGTCCTTCGCGAAGGACTCGAGCGCATCCCAGAGATCGGACTGGTACAGCGGATGGGGCTCGAAGTCCGACGGCTTCACGCCGACTGCCGCCAGGAACTCCTCCTGGAACTCGATGACCTCGGCGATGACCTCCTTCGCCCGTTCGAGACCCTGGGCGACGACCTCCTCGGTAGGCGCCGTGGCGCCCTCACCGATCGCCAAGAGCGGCCAGGTCATGTCGGGCGCCTCGCCCTCGATCATCAAGATGTCGATCCCACCCTGATCGTTCTTCGAGCCGGCGACGACGATGTCGAAGGTCGCCTCGTCGAGCTCCTGGAACGTCGGGTTCACGACCCACTCGCCGCCGATCAGGCCGAGGCGGACCGCGCCGACCGGGCCGTCGAACGGCAAACCCGCGATCCCGACGGCGAGCGATGCCGCATTCATCGCCGGGATGTCGTACGCATCGGCCATGTCGACCGACAGCACCGTGATGACGACCTGGACCTCGTCGCGGTAGCCCTCGCGGAACGAAGGCCGCAGGGGTCGGTCGATCAGACGCGCGGTGAGGATCGCCGTCTCGGACGGACGTCCTTCGCGACGGAAGAAGCTGCCGGGGATCTTCCCGCGCGCGTACATCCGCTCCTCGACATCGATCGTGAGCGGGAAGAAGTCGATCCCTTCGCGTGGTGCGGAGCTCACGCAGGTGGCGAGCACCATCGTGTCGCCGTAACGAGCGACGGCGGCGCCATCGGCGAGCTTGGCGAAGGTGCCTGACTCGAGGAGCAGATCCTTGCTGCCGATCTGCCTTGACATGCTGGTGGC
>JALZDC010000355.1 GCA_030862755.1 Actinomycetota bacterium | reverse complement strand
GAAGTAATAGAGACCGCCGAACAGGGCGATGAACAGGACCGTCTGCACGATGAAGCCGGTGAGCGCGTTCGGCTGCGTTCCGTCCACCTCGTAGCCTTGCTCCGAGAGCTGATCGACCAACGCGGTCGGGTCGTAACCGGGGGGGATGGTCGCGACGAAGGTCTGCTCGTTGCCACCGGCCGTGCGCATCACCCCTGTGACGGTCGTGGTCGTGATAGTGACGGGCTTGTCCTTGTCCTTCACGAGTTCGCCGTTGTCCACGGCCGCCCGGAACTCGGAGAAGGACACCGGCTCGACCTGTGCCCGGGTGAGGAAGGAGTTGAACACGAACAGAGCCCCCGCCACCAAGATCACGACCAACAATGCCGATCGCGGCCTCGGCTGGGGTGCGCCGGCCGCGGGGCGGCGTCCGAAGGGACTCCTGTCTTGCTCGGGCATGGCCCAATCTTCCCACCCTCTTGAAGTTGTGACGACCGAGCCGGGCGCGTGTGGGCCGACCAGGGATACTGGGGCTCCTATGTCGAACGCGAGCAGCGTGCCGGCGCCGGCCGAACAGGATCTCGTGGAGCGGTTCGAGCGAGATGTCCTGCCGCTGCTCCCCGGGCTGTACGGCGCGGCCCTCCGGATGACGAGGAACCCCACCGATGCAGAGGATCTGCTGCAGGAGACGACGCTGCGGGCGTACCGCGGGTTCGCAACGTTCGAAGAGGGGACGAACCTCAAGGCCTGGCTCTACCGGATCCTCACGAACTCGTTCATCAACACCTACCGGAAGAAGCAGCGGGAGCCGAAGACCGTGGACGGCCCCGAGGACCTGGACGAGTGGTTCCTGTTCGACCGGCTCGGAGCCCAGAGCGTCGAGCGCTCGGCCGAGGATGACGTCCTGGAGAAGATCCCGGACACCGATGTCAAGGCAGCGCTCGAGTCGATCCCCGAGAACTTCAGGATGGCGGTACTGCTGGCCGATGTGGAAGGCTTCTCGTACAAGGAGATCGCGGAGATCACCGACGTCCCGATCGGGACGGTGATGTCCCGGCTCCACCGGGGAAGGAAAGCTCTGGAGAAGGCGTTGTACGGCGTGGCGCAGGAGCGAGGGCTCGTCGATGGGTGACATGGGATGTCGAGAGACGCGGCGCGAGATCGAGCGCTACGTGGACGGCGAGTGCCTGCAGGCGCTCACCGTCCAGGTGGAGGCGCATCTCGCGGACTGCACCGACTGCCATGACCACGCCGAGTTCAAGCGACACCTGAAGCTGCTGATCGCCACGAAGTGCGGCGGGGAGGCACTCCCCGAGGGGCTGGCGGAGCGGATCCGGGAGCGGATCCGCTCGACCAGCCCCTGACGGTGCCTGGATCGGTCGCGCTCCGCCTCCAGATCGGACGGGACTCAAACGGCAGTGACGCGGCCAGCTTGACACATTCCTATATGGGTATATACCATCGTGCACGATGGCTCGGGCGGCGACGACAGCGGATGCGTTCAACGCGGTGGCGGAGCCCCGGCGGCGGCAGATCCTGGACGCCCTCGCCGGCGGGGAGCGACCGGTGAACGACCTCGTCGTGCTCCTCGGCCTGACGCAGCCGCTGGTGTCCAAACACCTGCGGGTGCTGAGGGAGGTTGGACTGGTGCATGTGCGGGATGAAGGGCGCCAGCGGATCTACCGCCTCAACGGTCATTCGCTCAAGCCCATCCACGACTGGGTGAAGAACCACGAGCGGTCGTGGACGGAGCGCTTCGATCGGCTGGATCGCGTGTTGGAGGAGCTCAAGGGGAAGGAGGAAGGAGACGGTGGCAGTGACGAGTAGCGGAACGGCCGTCGTGACGGTCCCGACGGACACGCAGATCCGTATCACGCGGGAGTTCGACGCTCCCAAGCACCTGGTCTACCGGGCGTACACAGAGCCGGACCTGATCAGGCGGTGGTGGAGCGGGAAGCGCGGTGAGGTCACGAGCGTCGAGATGGACCTGCACGTCGGTGGCACGTGGCGCTACGTGATGGTGGCGAACGAAGGATTCGAGGTCGCGTTCCACGGCGAGTTCCGGGAGATCGTGCCGAACGAGCGCATCGTCACGACGGAGGTCTACGAGATGCCCGAGGACGATCCGCAGGCAGGAACGCCCGAGGCAGAGGCCGGAGCGCTGAACATCATCACGTTCACCGAGGTGGACGGGCGCACCACCCTTACGACCGTCGTGGAATGTCCGAGCAAGGAGGTGCGGGACGCGATCATCGACTCCGGCATGGAAGGTGGCATGCAGGAGGCGATGGACGAGCTGGAGCAGGTCGCGGTCTCGCTTCGCTGAACACGATTC
>JALZDC010000336.1 GCA_030862755.1 Actinomycetota bacterium | reverse complement strand
GCCGGGATCCCCGGACACGATCGACCCGATGTGATGAAGAGCGAGCTGACGATCTTCTACGTGGCCGACATCCACGGCGCCGACGTGTGCTTCAAGAAGTGGCTGAACGCGGCCGGCGTCTACGGGGCAGACGTGGTCGTGATCGGGGGCGATCTCACCGGGAAGGTGCTCGTTCCCCTGTACCCGGCCTCGAACGGCACGCGGACCGCCACCTGGCACGGCACGCAGATGCACCTGGAAGGCGGGTCGGCCGTCGAGGATTTCTCGGGTCGCGCTCGGGCGGAGGGGGCATACGTCTACGAGACCACGCCGGACGAGGTCGCCGAGATCCAGGATTCACTCGAGCGCGAGCGAGAGGTGTTCGCGAAGGTCAAGGTCGCGGCGCTCACGGAATGGGTCGCCTGGGCCGACGAGCGTCTCGCCGACCAGAAGGTGCGGGCTCTCGTGATGCCGGGCAACGACGATCCGCCTGAGATGGACGCTGTCATCGCCCGGTCCTCCAGGCTGGAGGACGTGCACGGCCGGGCCGTGGAGCTCGCGCCGGGCATCTGGATGGCGTCCCGAGGGGAGTCGACGCCAACCCCGTGGCACACACCCCGCGAGGTTCCGGACGACGAGCTCGGCCACCTCGTCGAGGAGGCGACCTCGGAGATCCCGGAAGACGCGTTCGCGATCTGGAACATCCACAACCCCCCGTACAACAGCGGCGTCGACCGCGCACCTCGGCTCGATGACGACCTGCGGATCCGGTACTCGGCGTCCGGGGAGGCGGAGATGGTGCCCGTCGGCGCCCGGTCGGTGCGGCGCCTGATCGAGGAGCGCCAGCCGGGCCTTTGCCTGCACGGTCACATCCACGAGGGCAGAGGCCGCTACCGGATGGGGCGAACCGTCGGCTTCAACCCCGGGAGCGTGTACTCGGACGGCGTGCTCTACGGGGTGCTCGTTCGCGTCTCGAACGAGCGCGGCATCCGGAGCTACTCATTGACGAGCGGCTGATGAAGACGTCCGGCGGCTCCGACGTGCTCGTGGTCGGCGCGGGGATCGTCGGTGCGGCGACTGCTTACGAGCTGGCTCGCCGCGGGGTCGAGGTCACCGTGCTCGAGGGACACCGTCCTGCGTGGGGAGCATCCGGTCGCAACCCGGGCTTCGTGTGGCTGCACACGCGCGCAGCAGGCCTCCAGATGGAGCTCGGCCTCGCCGGGCGCGGGCTCTACGACGAGCTGGCGCAGAGCCTCGATGGGTTCGAGTTCCGCGAGAGCGGCGGGATGACCTACTTCTTCGAGGAGCAGGCGGAGCTGTTCCCCGCGTTCGTCGAGGAGCGAAGGACGGCCGGCCTGCCGATGGAGCTCCTCGATCGGGACGACGCGAGACGTGCCTGTCCGATCCTGCCGCCTCATGTCGCCGGAGCCACCTTCAACCCACTCGATGCGCACATCAACACCGAGCTCCTCGTGCGATCGCTCTGCGCGGCGGCCGAGCGACAAGGCGCGGAAGTCGTCGCCGACCGGACGGTCACGAACCTCCTCGCCGAGGGGGATCGGTGCCTCGGAGTCGCCACCCCGGAGGGGGATCTCGTGGCGGACCACGTCGTCGTGGCCGCCGGGGTGTGGAGCGGCCCGCTCGTCGAGTCCCTCGGGTTTCAGGTCCCGATCGAGTCGATGCGGCTGCAACTCGCGGAGACCGAACCGCTCGCCCTCCGGTTCGACCCGATCCTGTATGGGCCCACAGCGCTCAAGCAGTACGCGTTCGTGAAAGAGCTGCCCGGCTATCGGCCGGACCTGTTCGCGCATCCCGTGGAAGAGGTCGCGTCGGGGATCGAGGTGCTCGAGCTCGTTGCCCAGCGGCGGGACGGACGGGTCCTGCTGGGATGTCCGATGGACTTCCCCGGTCTCGACGATCGCGCCACGGTCGCGGGGCTCGGCCTCACGCTCACCGTTCTGGCCGACCACCTGCCTGCGTTGCGGGACGTGGCCGTCTCGCGCACGTGGGCGGGCCTACTGCCGCAGACGCCGGACGCGCTCCCGATCCTAGGGGCGGTTCCGGGGGTCCAGGGCTTGTGGCTCGCCACCGGGCACGTCTTCGGCAACCTGGCCGGACCGATCAGCGGACGGCTCGTGGCGCAGATGGTGGTGGGCGAGGAGCCCGTGCTCGATCCCTCCCCGTTCCGACCGGACCGGGAGCAGCTGCAGGAAGCAGGCTCGGGGCTCGGTCGCTGGTGAGCGGACGCTAGCTGCGGAACTCCTGATCCTGCTCGAACCAGTCCTTCAGGTGGAACGACGTTCGGGTGTCGATGCACACCCGCTTCCAGGCTACGTATTCCTCCAGCCCGGCCATGCCGAGCTCGCGTCCGATCCCGGACAGGTGCCGTCCGCCGAACGAGGTCTCGGCGTGCCGCACGTAGTGCGTGTTGATCCACACGTCGGCGACGTCGAGGGCTCGCGCCGTGTCGAGGGCGCGACCGATGTCGCGTGTCCAGACGGCACCGCCGAGGCCGTACGGCGTGCCGTTCGCGAGCCGGACCGCCTCCTCGGTCGACCCGAATCGAGAGGTAACGAGTATCGGCCCGAAGATCTCCTCCCGGGTCACGGCCGAGTCGATCGGGACATCCACCAACACGGTGGGAGGGAAGAAGAGACCGTCGTCCGCCGGACCACCGCCCACCACCGGCCGACCGCCGTCTTCCACCCCGGTCCGCACGTAGCGGGCGGTCTTCGCCTGCTGCTCCTCCGAGACCATCGGGCCGACCAGGTTGCCCTCGTCCATCGGGTTGCCGACCGGGAGTCGCTTCGACCGCTCGGCGATCCTCTCGACGAGCTCGTCGTGGATCGCGTCCTCGACGATCAGTCGCGTGCACGCGGTACAGGACTGTCCGGCGTACATGAACGCTCCGTAGGTGAGGGCATCGGCGCAGGTGTCGAGGTCCGCGTCGGCGAACACGACGGCCGGGGCTTTCCCCCCGCACTCGAGGGAGACCTTCGCCAGACGCCGGGCGGCCACCTCCATGATCCGTCGGCCGGTCTCCGTGCTGCCCGTGAACGAGATCTTGTCGACGCCCGGATGTCCCACGAGGGCTTCGCCGGTCGGGTCGCCGGGGCCGTGGACGAGGTTCACCACACCGTCGGGGAAGATGCCGGTTCCGTGAGCGAGCTCGACGAGCAGAGCGGTCGACGCGGGGGTGAGCTCCGACGGTTTGAGGACCACCGAGCAGCCCACCGCGAGGGCGGGAGCCATCTTCCGGACCGCCAGGTCGATGGGGTCGTTCCACGGGATGATCAACGCGCACACGCCGACCGGCTCCGGGACCTCGAGGTCCCAGAGCTCGGGCACGGCGGCCCCCGTGACCCGCCCTTCGAGGAGTCGAGCCGTGCCGGCGAAGTAGCGCAGCCGGTCGATCGCCCCGGCGACCTCGCGCCCCCGGGCGACGCGCACCGGCTTGCCCATCTCGCGCGCCATCAGCTCGCCGGCCTCACGCTCACGCGTCTCCAGGGCGTCCGCGAGCGCGAGCAGCGCCTGGGCGCGGTCGGCGCCGCGCCGCCGCCGCCAGTCACCTCGATCG
>JALZDC010000319.1 GCA_030862755.1 Actinomycetota bacterium | reverse complement strand
CGACCACGGCGCGCTCGCCGCCGGCCGCGACCTCCGGGCCCTCGCTCTTGCCGATCTCCACGTACCGCTCGACGGTGTCGAGTTGGCTCTGCGCCACGACCGGCCCGAGGTCGGAGGAGGCATCGAGCGCCGGACCGACCTTGAGCTCCTCGGCGCGCTTCACCAGCGTCGCCAGGAACTCGTCCTCCAGTCCCTTGTGCAGGAAGAGCCTGCTTCCCGCGGAGCACACCTGGCCCTGGTGGAAGAAGATTCCCCACAGGACGCCATCTACCGCGTAGTCGAGGTCCACGTCGTCGAGCACGATCGAGGGCGACTTGCCGCCCAGCTCGAGGGTGCACTTCTTGATCGTGTTCGAGGCGAGCTGCATGATCCGGGTCCCGACCTCCGTGGAGCCGGTGAACGCCACCTTGTCCACGCCGGGGTGGGAGACGAGCTCCTCGCCGGCGGCGGCGCCGGGTCCGGGTAGCACGTTGACCACGCCCTCGGGAAGCCCGGCCTCGAGAGCGATGCGCCCGAGCTCGATCGAGGACAGCGGGGTGTAGGACGCGGGCTTGAGGATGACCGTGTTGCCCGCGGCGATGGCCGGCGCAACCTTCCACGCGGCCATCTGCAGGGGGAAGTTCCACGGCGTGACGGCGGCGCACACCCCAAGCGGCTCGCGGCGCACGTAGTTGGTCGAGATGGGCGAGCGGGGGAGCGGCTCCTCGTCCTCCTCGCGGGCAGCGAGCTCCGCGAACACCCGGAACGTCGAGATGGCCATTCCGATGTCGGCGTTCTTGGCCTTGCGGATGGTCCCGCCGGAGTCGCGCGACTCGAGCTCGGCCAGGTCCCCGGCCGCCTTCTTGACGCCGTCGGCGACGGCCAGGAGGTGCTTGGCCCTCTCGCGGCCCTTCATGGCAGGCCACGGGCCTTCGTCGAAGGCCTTTCGCGCGGCCTCGACCGACCGCGCGACGTCCTCCTTGCCGGCCTTGGCCACCGAGGCGAAAACCTCGCCCGTGGACGGGTCGATCGAGTCGAAGGTCTCTCCGGAAGCGGCGTCCAAGTGGTTGCCGCCGATCACGAGCTGGTACCTATCGGTCATCTCGCACTCCTCGGACTGGTCGAAGTCAAAGTCTATCCGCGAGCCGCCCGATCCCGCTGTCACGAGGAATAGCCTTCGCCGTCTCTAGGGTTGAGATGAGGAGTCCAAGGGAGGGAGCGGGATGAGGATCAACCCGGAACGGCTGGCTCGGGCCAGCGCTGGCAGGCCGTGGCTCACGCTCGGATCGTGGGTAGTGCTGCTCGTCGCCGCGGGATTCGTCAGCTCTCAGCTTCTGGGAGACGCGCTGACCAACGACTTCGACTTCACCAACCGGCCCGAGTCTGTCCGCGCCCGTGACCTGATCTCGGAGCGGCTCAGAGGTCCGGAGACCCTGAGCGAGACCTTCATCGTCCGCTCAGAGCAGCTGACCGTGGACGAGCCGGCCTTCGAGGAGAAGGTGCGGACCGTCCAGTCGGACCTCGCGTCGCTCGGTACAGGCTTGGTGCAGGCGAGCTTCTCCTTCTACGAGACCGAGGACCCCTCGATGGTCTCGGATGACCAGCACGCAACGCTCGTGACGGCGGTCCTCCCGGACGACATCGACCGTCTCACCGATCACGTCGAGGAGATTCGCGCCGTAGCCGAGGATCACACCGGGAGCGGGTTCGAGACCCTGGTCATCGGGGACGTCACCATCAGCGACGACTTCAACACGGTCGCCGAGGAGGACCTGGCCAAGGGAGAGTCCTTTGGGATCGGGGCGGCGCTGATCGTCCTCATCGTGGTCTTCGGAGCGATCGTCGCCGCGTTGCTCCCGATCTTCCTGGCGATCGGGGCGATCGTCCTCGCGGTGGGCGCGGTGGCACTCATCGGCCAGTGGATGGATTTCTCCTTCTTCGTCACCAACATGATCACGATGATGGGTCTCGCGGTTGGCATCGATTACTCGCTGTTCATCGTCTCCAGGTACCGGGAGGAGCGAGCCCACGGGCTCGACAAGCTCGCTGCTATCTCGGCAGCGGGCGCGACCGCGAACCGCGCGGTGTTCTTCAGTGGCATGACGGTGGTCCTCGCCCTCATCGGCCTGCTGCTCGTCCCGACCACGATCTTCATGAGCCTGGGGCTGGGCGCGATCCTGGTGGTACTCGCCGCGGTGCTCGCGTCGATGACGTTGCTCCCGGCGATCCTCTCGTTGCTGGGGGACCGGATCAACTCGCTGCGCATCCTGGGCCGCAGGAAGGTTCCCGGAGCCCCGCCGAAGGACGGCGGCTTCTGGGATCGCATCACTCATGGAGTCATGGCCCGGCCGGTGATTGCCCTGGTCCTGGCCGCCGGCCTGCTGGTCGCCGCGGGATGGTCATACTTCGACATGAACATCGGTTTCGCCGGGGTCAGCACCGCTCCCGACGACATGCCCACGAAAAGGGCGTACGCCGTGCTGGCCTCAGAGTTCTCGGGAGGGTTCACGTCGCCGGTCGAGATCGTGATCGATGGTGACGCGCACGAGGTGTCCGGTGACATCGAGATCCTCCAGGAACTCCTGGCGGACAGCGGGAGCTTCGGGCCGTCGACGGTGGAGACGAACGAGGCCGGAGACCTGACCGTGATCTCCGCCCCCGTAGCCGGTGATCCCAGTGGGGAGGCCGCGACGGGCGCCGTGGAGAAGCTGCGAGAGGCTTCTATCCCATTCGTCTTCGGGGATAACGACGTCGAGGTCCTGGTCGGTGGCGCCACCGCGTTCAACAAGGACTTCTTCGATCTCACCGACACCTACACGCCGATCGTGTTCGCCTTCGT
>JALZDC010000271.1 GCA_030862755.1 Actinomycetota bacterium | reverse complement strand
CTGGTCCGTGGCGGTAAGGCGGGCCTCTTCGGCGGCGCCGGCCTCGGCAAGACCGTCATCCTCACGGAGCTGATCGCCCGCATCGCCAGCCAGCACGGTGGTTACTCTGTCTTCGCCGGCGTCGGCGAACGCACCCGCGAGGGGAACGACCTCTTCCTCGAGATGACTGAGTCCGGCGTGATCGAGAAGACGGCGCTCGTGTTCGGCCAGATGGACGAGCCGCCGGGCGTCCGGCTCCGGGTGGCCCTGGCCGCTCTCACGATGGCCGAGTACTTCCGCGACGTCGAGCGCAAGGACGTGCTGCTGTTCATCGACAACATCTTCCGGTTCACGCAGGCCGGCTCCGAGGTGTCGACGCTGCTCGGCCGGATGCCGAGCGCCGTCGGCTACCAGCCGACCCTGGCCGACGAGATGGGTGAGCTCCAGGAGCGGATCACGTCGGCCGGCGGGCGCTCGATCACCTCGCTCCAGGCGATCTATGTTCCCGCCGACGACATCACGGACCCGGCGCCGCACACAGCGTTCGCGCATCTCGACGCGACGACCGTGCTGTCCCGCGACATCGCGGCGCTCGGCATCTACCCCGCTGTTGACCCGCTGGACTCCACGTCGCGGATCCTCGACGCGCGGTACGTGGGCCAGGAGCACTACGACGTGGCGCGGCGCGTCCAGGAGATCCTCCAGCGCTACCGCGACCTCCAGGACATCATCGCGATCCTCGGCATCGACGAGCTCTCCGAGGAGGACAAGGTCATCGTGTCGCGGGCGCGCAAGATCCAGCGGTTCCTTTCGCAACCGTTCTTCGTGGCCGAGCAGTTCACCGGCCTGCCCGGCAAGTACACGCCGATCGACGAGACGATCGTGTCGTTCAAGGGCCTCTGTGACGGGGACTACGACCACCTCCCGGAGCAGGCGTTCTTCCTGGTCGGGGGGATCGAAGAGGCGGTCGAGCAGGCGAAGAAGCTCGAGGCTGCCTAGTGGCGCTCGAGGTCCACGTCGTCACGCCGGAGCGTGAGGTGTGGGCCGGGCAGGCAACCGAGGTCGTCGCGCACGGCGTCGACGGGGACGTCGGGATCCTCACGGGGCACGCGCCTCTGTTGGTGCAGCTCGCGATCGGACCGCTCCAGATCCAGCAAGGAGACGGCTCGTGGCTGAAGGCCGTCGTGGACGGCGGCTTCCTCCACGTCTCGACCGAGGAGGGCGCCACCCGGGTGGACGTGCTGGCCACGAACGCGCAACTCGAGTCCGAGATCGACGTCGACGCAGTCAGACGACGCCTGGAGGATCTGCGATCGGCGGGAGCCGACGACGACGAACACGCCAAGACCGAGATCGCGAGAGCCGAGGCCAGGGTCGCGCTGACGGTCTCGCGCTAACGGCGGCTGCACGGAGCGGATCGCGGCGCTCGCGCCGGTACGATGGCCTCGCATGGACCGCCTCTTCGTGACCGGCGGCGCCCGTCTCGCGGGATCCGTCGGGATCTCGGGCGCCAAGAACTCCGCTCTGAAGCTCATGGCGGCATCCCTGCTCGCGCCTGGACGTTCGTTGCTGCGCAACATCCCTCGCATCCAGGACTGTCATACGATGGGAGAGGTCCTCGAACACCTCGGGGCCGGGGTCGCATGGGAACAGCGCGGGGTCGTGGTAGACGCGACCCACCTGTCTTCGATCGAGGCGCCGTACGAGCTCGTCCGGCGCATGCGCGCCTCGATCGCAGTCCTCGGGCCGCTACTGGCTCGGACCGGCGAGGCGCGCGTCGCGATGCCGGGCGGCGACAACATCGGTTCGCGTCCGATAGACCTCCATCTCGACGGGCTCCGAAGGATGGGTGCCGATATCGCCGCCGAGCACGGGTTCCTGGTCGCCCGGACCACCGGCCTGACCGGCGCGTCGATCACCCTGGACTATCCGAGCGTTGGAGCCACGGAGAACCTGATGATGGCCGCCGTGACGGCGGAGGGCAGGTCGGTGATCGACAACGCCGCTCGCGAACCCGAGATCGTGGATCTCGCCGCGTTCCTGGCCGCGATGGGGGCCGGGATCCGCGGCGCCGGCTCCGCGACGATCGAGGTCGAAGGGGTCGAGGCGCTGCGGGCGGCCGAGCACGCGGCGATCCCCGATCGGATCGAGGCGGGAACGTGGGCCGCGGCCGCGGTCGCGACCCGTGGCGACGTCGTGCTCGAGGGGGCTCGTGCCGATCACCTCGAGCTGTTCCTCGAGAAGCTCTCTGAGGGCGGCGCCGAGATCCGGACGACGGACGAGGGGCTCCGCGTCCGGCAGCCGGAGCGGACGCGTGCCGCCGACTTCGTCACCCTGCCCTATCCGGGGCTCGCCACCGATTTCCAGCCGATCCTGTTGGCGATGCTCGCGACGGCGAACGGCACCAGCATCGCCACCGAGAACGTCTTCGAAGGACGGTTCACGTATGTCGATGAATTGAGGCGGATGGGTGCCGACATCCGCACCGAGGGCCATCACGCGGTGATCCGGGGCGTGGAGCAGCTTTCGGCGGCGCCGGTCCGGGCGATGGACATCCGGGCGGGGGCCGCGATGGCGATCGCCGCACTCACGGCGGACGGGGTGAGCGAGATCGCCGACATCCACCACGTCGACCGGGGCTACGAGGACTTCGAGGCCAAGCTCACAGGATTGGGCGCCGAGATCCGACGCGACCCCGAGCTCGTCCGGCTCCCATGAGGAGAGTTCTCGCCGCGGGCGTGTTCGCCTTTTTCGGCACGGCTGTTCCCGGTATCGCTCTTGAGGCTGAGCACGAAGCCATCGTCGTCGTCTTCGACGGCGCGTCTCTCCCGGACCTCCTGGCGGAACCCGCCCTTCGTTCGCTCGCGGCGAAAGGCGGCGCCGCGCTGATGAACGGCAGGACCGATCTGCGCGACGCTTTCACTGACACGTTCTTCCCGTCGAGGACCGTTGGACGGTTCCCGTTCTCCTACGCGGACATGGGGACGGCGAGACCGTCGGATGCAGTTTCCGTTGTCACCGAGGATCTGGCGAGTCTCGCCGGACCAGCGCTCGTGCTCGTGATCTCAGCGTCGC
>JALZDC010000253.1 GCA_030862755.1 Actinomycetota bacterium | reverse complement strand
AACGTGCTGCGCGTGATGCGTGAGGCCGAGGGTGTCGCGGCGCGGCTTCGATCGGAGCACCGCACCGCAGATGGCCCCGCTCCATGACGCGTCCGGGAGTGAGTCCCATCACGGCGGAGTCCGATCCTCCAGCCCAGACCCGTCCTGGCGCCTGAACACGCGCCGCCGCCGTCGGCCCGATGGCCTACGTGGTGCGAGTCGCACCAGGTCTCAGGTCGGTCGCATCCGGGGAACGGCAGTGGGTCCGACCGAAGCACTCGACGACCGACCGGAGCCCCGCTCATAGCCTACGCTGAATGTTGCTCTCGAACGTGGGTTCGAGGCTTAGAGGTCCTCGGCTGCAGGCGCTGTGAGGCCCGTCACTCCCGGGCGAGATCCTTCGTCCGAGGCATGGAACAAGGCTCGTTGGCGCAGGTCGGGCCGGGGATAGACCTTTCGGCGCAAGAGTCGTAGGGTGTGGCCCCAGTGGCCACCCTGCTCTGGATCCTCGGTGCAATCTTCCTCCTCAATGTCTTGATCGCGGGCTGGCTCGTGACCCTCGAGTTGGTCGAACGACGCCGGCTCGACAGGGAGATCAAGGAAGTCGACACGCTGTGGCGCTCGCTGACGATGCCTTCGCCTCAAACAGCGGGCTGGGGCTCCCCGCTCGGCGTCGGGACCAAACAGCGCACGCCCGTCCTCCACCGGCTCCCGGCGCCGCCTCGATCGGTCGGGAAAGCATCGGTCGGGCTCGCGGTCGCCGCATCGGCGTTGTGGGTCGTCGTCGCGGCGCTCGGACCCGGAGAACCCGGGCCGGTCGTCTCCGCACGGGGCCTCGAGAGCCCGGCATTACAGGCGGGGGAACGGGATCGCAAGACCGATCCCTCCTCCGCTACTGGAGCGGAGGGGATCTCGGGCACGGCCGCCCCGCCGCAGGCGTCGAGTGGCATGACCTCGTCCGACGCGATCCCGACCTCCGGCGCTGCTGCCGCGCCCGCCGCCGTCGCCGCGGAGGCTCATTCGTCGACGGCGATCCATCTGGCGTGGGCCGTCGTTCCCGCCGCGACCGGCTACGAGGTCGACCGCATGGAGAAGGACAGCCCGCAGGGGTGGCTGGAGATCATCGAGGTCCCGGAGAGCGTCACTTCGTACATGGATGGCGGTCTCGATGCCGGCACGACGTACTTCTATAAGGTCTCGGCGATCACCGAGTCGGGCGAAGCGCTGGCGTCCGACGTCGTCTCGGCAACGACCTCGGGCGGCGCAGTCGCGACCGCGACGTCCGTGACCGCCGTGGCAGCGTTGGACACGGTCACCCTGACGTGGATCGACGTCGGCGACGAGACCGGCTACCGGATCGAGCGTTCGCCCGACGGGACCAACGGCTGGGCGATGATCGGAACCGCCGGACAGGACGTGACCTTCTATACCGACACCGCGCTCTCTGCGGGAACCACGTACTTCTACCGGATCGTGGCGACGAACGCCGCCGGCGATTCGGCGCCGTCGAACATCGTCAGGGCGACTACCGAGACCGAGAGGGTCGCCGAGCCGCCCGCCGACGGGAGCGCGACGCCCTCCGACAGCGCCCCGGCGGGAGACGTTCCTTCGGGCGGCGCGTCGGCCGAAGACGCTCTTGTTGCGACCGAGTCCCCGGACGTTGCGCCCGCCGGGTCCCTCGCCTAGGACGTTCCGGTCATCGAAGTGAGCGTGATCCTCGAACCGACCCCGTGAGGCCGGCCCCATACTGGCCCCATGGTCGGCCCGCTCCGTGTGTCGCGCTCGGTGGTGGTTCCCGAAAAGGAGCTGCGGTGGCGCTTCAGCCGATCCTCAGGGCCCGGCGGTCAGTCGGTCAACACCGCCGACTCACGGGTGCAAGTGAGCCTGGATCTCAGGACGACTACGGCGCTGGGGCCCGTGCAACGGGCGCGAGCGCTGGAACGGCTCGCCGGCCGGCTCGTCGACGGGGTGCTCACCGTGACGGCGAGGGAGGAACGGTCGCAGCTCCGCAACCGGGAGATCGCCCTCGAACGGCTCGCGGCGATCCTCGCCGGGGCGATCGCGCCACCGCCGCGCCGGCGCCGCCCCACGAAGCCGACCAAGAGAGCGGTCGAGCGCCGGATCGCCGCGAAGAAGCGCCGCGCGAAGACCAAGAGGCTGCGCCGCGTCGACGACGAGTGACGTCCGTCTCACGGCCCGTGGATCACCGCGTGGTGCGATAGTCGTAGGCTCCTCAGGAGGGCCGTCGGGAGCGAGGAGGAACGTGGCCGACCAACGCAGCGACGACGTATCGGTCGTGGGACAGGGCGCACGGAT
>JALZDC010000233.1 GCA_030862755.1 Actinomycetota bacterium | reverse complement strand
GTTCCCGCTCGCGGGCTTCTGGTCGAAGGACGAGCTGCTCGTGGGGGCTTGGGAGCACAACCAGTGGCTCTTCTTCATCCTGCTCGCCGTGGCGGTGATGACGGCGTTCTACATGACCCGGTGCGTCCTGCTGACCTTCTTCGGCACCTATCGAGGTGACGCCCATCCGCACGAGTCGCCACCCGTGATGACCGGACCGTTGGTTGGGCTCGCCGGAGCTTCTGTCGTCGTTGGCTTCCTGGGCGCCCCCCAGCTCGGCGCGGTCTTCGGGGACTGGGTGTACTTCGAGCACCCGCACGAGGCCGGGTTCGTCGTATGGGTCGCGCTGCTGGGGACCCTGGCGGCCGGCGCGGGGATCTGGATCGGCTACCTCCTTTACCGGGAACGGCGCGAGCGCGACCCGCTGATGTCGTTCCCACGCGCCTGGAACGTCCTGCAGAGCCGCTACTACATCGACTCCTTCTATATGCGGACCGTGGTCTACCCGGTCCGAGATCGGCTGTCGGCTGCCGTGGACTGGTCCAATCAGCACATCCTGGACGGCGCCGTGAACGGCGCGGGATGGATGGCGCGCGGCTTCGCAACCTTCATCGGCTGGTTCGACCGAACGTTCGTCGACGGCCTAGTGAACGCCGTGGGCGGGTTGACGGGTGCCACCGGAGGCCTCCTGAAGTACCTGCAGACCGGCAACGTCCAGTGGTACGCCGTGCTGCTGTTCACCGGTGTCGTGGCGCTGACCATCGTGTTCGTTCAGACGGCGTAGGAGCGTGAGATGACCTGGGAGAGCTCGGCGATCACGATCACCACCCTGTTGCCGATCCTCGGCGCGCTGGTGATCGTCCTCGTGCCGAGGGGCCGCGAACGCATGGTGCGGGGCCTCGGCATCCTGTTCACGGGCGCGGCGCTCGTGCTGTCGATCGCGATGGCGATCGGCTTCGACTACGGGACAGACGGGCTTCAGTACGAGCTCGATGTGAGCTGGATCTCCGCGATCGGCGCCCGGTATCACGTCGGGATCGATGGGATCTCGATGCCGCTCTACGTGTTGACCTTCCTCCTCTCGTTCCTGTGTGCCGTCTACACCTGGCGGTTCGTGCCGGACCCGGGCCGCACGAAGGCGTTCCTCGCGCTGACGTTGCTCCTCGAGACGGGCATGGCCGGCACGTTCATCGCCTTCGACCTGATCCTGTTCTTCGTGTTCTGGGAGATGGTCTTGGTTCCGATGTACTTCCTGATCGGGATCTGGGGGTCGGCGAATCGCGAGTACGCCGCGATCAAGTTCTTCCTCTACACGCTGTTCGGCTCAGTCTTCATGCTGCTGGGATTCTTGGGGCTCTACTTCAACGGCCCCGAGCCGCACACCTTCGATCTCGTGAAGCTCACGGCGTTCGGGGCGGGCGGCGGCTTCGCGCACACGTTCCAGCTGATCGTCTTCGGGGCGGTCGCGCTCGGGTTCGCGATCAAGGTTCCTATGTGGCCGTTCCACACGTGGCTGCCCGACGCCCATACGGAGGCGCCCACGATCGGCTCGGTGCTGCTGGCCGGGATCATGCTGAAGATGGGCACGTACGGTTTCGTCCGTATCGCACTCCCGGTGCTCCCGGAGGGTGCCCGGGCCTACGCCCCGTGGATCGGGCTGCTCGCGGCCATCGCGATCGTCTACGCGGCGCTGGCCTGTCTCGCGCAGCGGGATCTGAAACGACTGATCGCGTTCTCCTCCGTCGGGCACATGGGCTTCGTGATGCTCGGTATCGCAACGCTCACGGAGATCGGGATCCAGGCGGCGATCTTCGGCATGGTCGCCCACGGCGTGATCACGGGGATGCTCTTCTTCTGCGTCGGCTCGATCTACGACCGCTACCACACGAGGCAGATCGCGGAGATCGGCGGCGGGATGGCCCAGAGGATGCCGAAGCTCGCGGGAGTGTTCGCGTTCGTCGCGATCGCGTCGCTCGGACTTCCCGGCCTCGCCGGGTTCTGGGGAGAGGTGATGGCCCTGCTCTCAGCGTTCCAGCCGAACGAGGTCCTCCTCGGAGATCAGGTGGGACTTTTCCGAGCGCTCATGGTGGCCGGGGGGATCGGGACGATCCTCACGGCCGGCTATTTCCTGTGGATGCTGCAGCGCGTGAACATGGGCACGATGCCCGAGCGCTGGAACGAGCACGCGCTCGGCGACATGAACTCCATCGAATGGGCGTCGTGGACGCCGCTGCTGGTGCTGATCCTCGCGCTCGGTCTGTTCCCGCGCCTGGTCTTCGGCATCAGCCAGGAGGCCGTGAGCGGCATCATGGCAGTCCTCGGCCAAGGAGGCTGACGCCGGCGTGAGCGTCGACTATCACGCGATCCTGCCCGAGCTGATCCTCGGCGGGACGATCATCATCGTGCTGGTGGTCGACCTGTTCCTGCCGGCCCGACTCAAGTGGGGCGCCATGCCGATCGGGTTCCTCGGCGTCCTGGGAGCTCTCGTCGCGGTGCTCACGCTCCTCGGGGACGAACGCGCCACCTTCGGC
>JALZDC010000192.1 GCA_030862755.1 Actinomycetota bacterium | reverse complement strand
GGCCTAGACTGGCCCGGATGTCGGCGCAGCCACACGTCCACGACCATGATTCCCCGAAAGGCCTGCTCTCCGTCGGGGATGCTCGTGAGCGTGTGCTCTCGCAGGTGCAGCCGCTCGCGCCGCTGCGGCTGCCGCTCACGGACGCCTACGGATGCGTTGTGTCCGAAGACGTCGTGGCGACGCACGATCTGCCCGAGTTCGCTTCATCGGCGATGGACGGGTTCGCCGTGCGAGCGTCCGATGTGGCCGGAGCTACGCCGTCCCAGCCGCGCGAGCTGAAGATCGTGGGGCGGGCCCTGATCGGACACGAGCCGGAGGGGACCGTCGGCACCGGCGAGACGATGCACATCGCGACGGGCGCGCCCGTCCCCGCAGGCGCCGATGTCGTCGTGCCGATCGAGAACGCCGTGGTCGACGGCGACGAGATGGTCCGGCTGCTGGACGGCCCGGCACCCGGCACGCACGTCCGGCCGCGCGGTGAAGACGTGCACGAGGGGGATGTCTTGATCCCGAGCGGGAAGCGCCTCGGCGCTCCCGAGCTCGGGCTCCTCGCCAGCGCGGGGCATCCCACGCCGCTCGTGCATCCGCGCCCGCGCGTGGTGGTGCTCTCGACGGGAGACGAGCTCGTGTCGCCGACCGAGACGCCCGGATTCGGAAAGGTGAGAGACGCGAATTCCTTCATGATCTTCGCGGCGCTCCGCGAGATGGGCGCGATGCCGGTGATGGCGGGCATCGTGCGCGACGATGTGGAGTCTCTCCGGGAGACGATCTTCAGCTTCGAGATCCAGGCGGACGCGTTCGTCTCCTCGGGTGGTGTCTCGGTGGGGGAACGCGATGTCGTGAAGGCAGCGTTCTTCCGGCGTGGCGAGGTGGACTTCTACAAGGTGGCGATGCAGCCGGGCATGCCGCAGGGATTTGGCCACGTCGAGGGCAAACCGTACTTCGGACTGCCCGGCAACCCCGTAAGTGTGTTCGTGAGCGTCGAAGTGTTCGTTCGTCCGGCGATCATGAAGATGATGGGCCGGAGTCACGTCTTCCGGCCCGAGGTGACCGCGACGCTGACCGATGAGGTCCGGGGGCCTCGCGGGAAGCTTCAGTTCGCGCGCGTGGAGGTTCGGCGCGACAAGGGTGGCTGGTCAGCCAATCCGACCGGGGCACGCGGTTCGAACCTGATCTCGACCGTTGCCCGGGCGAACGGATTGGCGATGATCCCCGCAGGAACCGAAGTGGCCCCCGCTGGTTCGAGCGTCAAGGTCATGCTGTTCCGATCCTCGGAGGACTGACGTGATCGGCGGCGAGGGCTATGAGGGTGCGCGGCTCCAGGCGGAGCTGTCGGCCCGCATGGTGGAGGTCGGGACGAAGGAGGTCACGGAGCGAGAGGCGGAGGCGGAATGCGTCGTGACGATGAGGCCTGAGGCATGCGCGCAGCTCGTGGCCGGGACGCCGAAGGGTGATCCGATCGAAGCGGCCCGTGTCGCGGGGCTGATGGGCGTGAAACGAACGCCCGACCTGCTGCCGTTCTGTCACCCGATCGCCGTGACCGGCGCGGAGGTGCGCGTGGAGCCGGACGAAGCGAGCGGTCGGATCCGCGTGTGGACCCATGTACGGGCGAGGGACCGCACCGGTGTGGAGATGGAGGCGCTGACGGGGGCAGCCGTCGCCGCGCTCAGCCTGTACGACACGGCGAAGGCGTTCGACCGGGCCGCGCGGATCGACGACCTGCGGTTGCTGTCGAAGTCCGGGGGCAAATCGGGGGACTACTCCGCATCCGGATGACCTTCCGTCATCGGGGCGGACGGAGACACGCCTTCCGCAGTGAGACCGATCGCGCCCGACGGGCCCTGCGGGAAACTCCCCAGGATCACATCGATGTGATTGAACACCCCTACATGTGGTACTACGTTGCTATCCCAGCCTAGATGTTGTGTCGCCAGCGGGACCGACAGAGCGGAGGCTGGACGCGTTGGATTGGCTGCTCCTCGCGGCACTCGGCATGATCTGGGCCGCGTTCCTGATACCGGCCACCGCTCGACGCCGATCGATGTCGGCGTCGGTGGAAGAATTCGAACGTAAGATGGAGTTCTTGGCGCACGCTGAAGCCAACGGCACCTCGGGACGCTGGATCGTGACTCCTCGCAAGGGGGCTCGCTTCATCGGCGACGCACAGAGGCGCCGGGCCCGGGTCCGCGATCGACGCCGCCGCGTCCTGGTCTTCCTGATCGAGGCGATCGGCGCGACGCTCCTGATGGGACTAGTGCCCCCCCTCCGCGTCTTCTGGAACGTGACCGTGGCTCTCACCGTCCTGCTCGGCGCCTACGTGTGGATGCTGATCTCGATCAAACACCGCACCATGGCGGACCCGCGCGACGTCGCGAGGAACGCTCGCGTTCCGCGCGACCATGCGGCGGCGTTCGCCGCCCGGTACGTCATCGAGGGCCGGAACGGACACCCGCGCGAGACGTTCAACGGCCTCGAGGGTCTCGGGGAGAGCGACCGGGTGCACGTGGTGGTCCGGCCCGCCTCAGATTTCGCAGGCTGAGCTCCGCGTGGACCTCTCCGAGCTGGCCCGCTCCATCCAAGCCCGTCTCGAGGCGAAGAACGAAGCCCGCGAGCACGCCCTTCCGGCGGCGCGCCGGTCGATCCGCGCCAGTGCGAACGCGATCCGAGCGATCCACCGGCTCGAGTTCGCGACCGCGAAGACGCTAATCGCCGAGTCCCGTGCTGCCCTGGATGAAGGGCTCGCCGCGGTTCAGCAGCACGCTGACATCCGCCACGCCGGCTACCTGCAGGACGCGCAGAAGGAGTACGCGGAAGCCAACCTCACGTTGGCGCTGGTCACCGGCACCGACCTCCCCGGTCCGACGGAGCTCGAGGTGGAGGACGCCGCGTTCCTGGGTGGGATGTCCGATGCGATCGGCGAGGCACGGCGCCGGCTGCTGGATCTGCTCAGGGGCGGCGAGGTGGCGGAAGCCGAGCAGCTGCTGGACGCGATGGAGGAGATGTACGGGGTCCTCGTCACGATGGATTATCCGGACGCGATCACGATGAACCTGCGACGCGCGACCGACGTGTCGCGGTCCCTGATCGAGAAGACACGCGGGGATCTGTCGATCTCGGTCGTCCAGAAGGACCTGCGCGACGCGCTCGATCGCCACTCGGCCGAGCTGCGCGGGAACTCCTGATCCGCGTCCGGGCGGCCGAAACCGCTCTGTTACGCTGCGCGGAGTCCCGGGGGTGTAGCTCAGCCCGGTAGAGCGCTGCCTTCGCACGGCAGAGGCCAGGGGTTCAAATCCCCTCACCTCCACCACGCACCGCCGCATCGCCCAGGCTCTGTAAGTTGCGGTCAGTTGTGGTCGCTCTCGCGCGGCCGCCAGCGGTCGCGCCGAGAGGGTCAGCGCCCGTACGTCGTCGTCAGCTCCGCTGACGCCAGGACGTCGCCGGTCGCGCCGAGCGCCTCGACGAGGAAGACATACCGATGCGGATCGTCTCCGGGGGGCGGACACGGCCCCCCGTACCCTGTCTCGCCGAAGCTGTTCATCTCCTCCGACCCACCCGCCGGGACCGTCCCTTGGCCGACGTTCGACGACGATGGATCGACGCCAGAGACCAGCCAGTGCGTGAAGCTGCCGCTCGGTGCATCGGGGTCTTTCAAGCTGATGCGGAGCTCCTCGGCATCCTCGGGCACCCCCGACCAGCTGAGAGGCGGCGACAGGTTGTCGCCATCGCAGGTGAACTGGATGGGGACGGTATCGCCCTCCGAGAAGGCCGGGCTTGCGATCTCGACCACAGCGCCTCCTTCGTTCGGCTCTCGAGACACTTCGGCATCGCTCTCGTAGGCGCCGAGCAGGATCGCGACGACGACCGCCGCATGTCTCGGCACGCGATTACGCTACGGCAGCCCCCATCATCTCAGCAACAAGCTCCGACGATCTGTCCATGACTTCGAGTGATCTGCTGTCGGTGACGCGCGCACGTTCCTCGGATCAACCCGTACGGATGCAAGCCTCGCCCGTGTGCTCGTGCGCCTGAAGGTGAAAGGATCGCCCTCTGCCGGACAACCATCAGCCGGGTCGTTGAACCGGAGGTCCGGGCAGTCAAGAATCGGCATGTCCGGTGCCGATAGCGGATGTAACGCCGCCAAACGCCCCCGACCGAGGAGGGTTCTCCATGCGATCTGACCGCATCAATTTCCTTGCAGTCGTGACGGCCACTTCAGGGCTGATCGGCTTCGTCGGGGTATACGCGAAGTGGTTCAGCTACTCCTATCCGGTTGACGGCGGGGTGGTCACGATCTACCTCGACGGGACCTGGGACTCGACGGGCTCGCTCGCGGTGGCCGGCGGCCTCGGAGCGATGATGTTCGGCTGCGCGTACATCTTGCTGACCGACCCCGCGATCCGTCGCATCAGCGCCTTGGCGATGGTGCTCTCCAGCATCGTGCTCCTGCTCAGCTCCATGATCGGGTTCACGCGCGTGGCCGAGACGATCGGCCCGTCTCCGCTCCTGTTGGGCGCGGAAGGGACGACGGAGTTCCGCGCGACCGTGGCTACCGGCCTCGGCATCTCGCTCCTGAGCGGGATCCTCGCGACGACCGCATCCGTCCTCTTGGTGGCCCGGCGCGAGGCAGGCAGCGAATACGCGGACTCACCCGGCACCCGGGTCGATGCGACGGTGTGAGGTTGCCGACGTGCGGGTAGCCTTCCCGCCCGCATGGAGCGCACGGCATCTGAGCTGACGTGGTGGGCTCGGCCCGGGCTCGACGTCCGGGCCGGCCGCCTCTCGATCGCCGGTCGCGACGCCGAGTCGATCGCTCGCGAGCACGGAACGCCCCTCTACGTCTATGACCTCGTCCGCGTCGGTGAGCAGGCCCGAGCACTCCAGGTCGCCTTCGAACGAACGGGGCTCCGGCACAGGGTCCGGTTCGCGCTGAAGGCGCAGCGCGAGCCGGACTTCCTCGCCTTCCTCCGAGCGTGTGGGGCGCCGGGGACCTCCGAGAGCGTGGGGATGGACGTGTGCTCCCCGGGCGAGCTTCGATGGGCGCTCGACCATGGGTGGGGCCCCCCGGAGATCAGCTATACGGGGACGAACCTGTCCGCGCGCGACCTGGATGCCGTCCTCGACGCCGGCGTGCACCTGAACGTGGACCTGCTGACCCAGCTGGAACGGGTCGGGAAGCGATCGCCCGGCTCGACGGTCGGCGTCCGGCTCAACCCGCGGATCGGGGCCGCCTTCCCCGGAGGAGGTCAGACGTACGCGGGGGATCGTCCCACGAAGTTCGGGATCTATCCGGAGCGGCTCGACGCGGTCCTCGACATCGCCCGCAAGTACGACCTCGAGATCGACACCGTCCACGTGCATGCGGGCTACCTCTACCTCACCGATGCCTTGCCGGTCGTCGACGAGACCATCCGACGGGTGGCGGTTGCCACCAGGACGCTCATGGACGCCGGGTGCCCGATCGCGGAGGTCAATACGGGGGGTGGTCTGGGTGTCCCCTTCCGGCCCGGCGACCGGCCTTTGGACCTCGAGGCCTGGGGGGCTGTCCTCGCTCGGCATCTCGGGGCGCTCGAAGTCGTCGTGGGGACCGAGCCGGGCGAGTTCCTCGCCAAGGAGTGCGCGGTGCATCTGGCAGAGGTGGTCAGCGTCGAGGATCGCGACGGTAGGACGTTCGTCGGCCTGGACACCGGCTGGAACGTGGTCAACGAGCACTTCGTCTACAAGATCCCCTTCCATCCGATCCTCTGCCGTGCAGCGGACGGCGAGCCGGTCGCGAACGTCACGGTGGCCGGTCACATCAACGAGGGAAGCGACCTCTTCGCCGAGGATCATCCGATGCCCAGGATCGAGGAGGGAGACATCGTGGCGATCCCGAACGTGGGCTCGTACAACGCGTCGATGGTCTCTGCCCATTGCCTGCGTCCCGAGCCTTCGTCCGTCTTCTTCACCGACCGGACATGAACGATCTGCGCGTTGTCGAACGATGGTTCCTTGTCGAGCGTGTCACCGATGAGGTCGTGCTCCTCAAGGAGGACCACCTCGACCCGTTCTTCGAGTCGTGAACGAGTCGGTCGCGGCGAGGTCGAACCAGGTGGGCTCGGCGGCGGCCGCCGGGGGCCGGTGACCGCGATCAGCGACGCCACCGTCAGTAAGGCAGCCTCGGCACGATCGAAGCAAGGTGCCTGCGGCGTACCACGTTTCAGGTGTCGGCCCACGCC
>JALZDC010000190.1 GCA_030862755.1 Actinomycetota bacterium | reverse complement strand
CGCCGATGGCTCACCTCGGGAGGTGTACCTCCACCACGTAGTCGACAACGAAGAGACGTGGGGCCGGGACGGCGCCCAAGCGGTCGTCTGGCAAACGGCGATCAATCCCGTGATCGCGTTGGAGCTCCTGGCCGGCGGGGTCTGGTCGGGTGCCGGCGTTCTCGGTCCAGAGGCCTTCGAGCCCCGTCCGTTCCTCGACCTCCTGAACGACTACGGGTCGCCCTGGGGCGTCGAGGAGCGGCCGGCCTAGTCCCCCCGGCTACAGCGCCCATTCCGTTCTGCCGATGCGAAGAGGAGCGGCCAAGGGGGCCGCTACCCGTGCGTGGAGGACGACGTGGCGGCGATCCTGGCGATCGAGGACGACTGGACCGTGAAGACGGTGCTCGAGCACACCCTGACGTCGGCGGGGCACGACGTGGACGTGGCACCTGGCATCTCCGACGCACGCCGACTGCTGGCGGACGGCCATTACGAGGTGGTCCTGCTGGACCTGAACCTTCCCGACGGCAACGGGCTCGATCTCCTGCGCGACATCAGGAAGGACCTCGGCAGATCGGTGCCCGTCCTCGTGCTGTCCGGGTTGCGGCAGGAGGACGCCGTCGTCCGTGGGTTGGAGCTCGGGGCCGATGACTACATGACCAAGCCGTTCAGCCCCCCTGAGCTCCTCGCGCGCGTGCGCCGCTGCCTCGGGAGATGACCCATGTGGCGGCGCTACGGTGACATCGCGTTCGCGACGGTCTTCGTGGTCGCGATCTCCCTCGAGGCGATCCCGCTCGGCTATCTGACCTGGACCCTCGCGGGCGGGATCTTCGGCCGCTCGGGAGGCGCCCGGCTGGGGAGCGTCCTCCTTGGCGCCGTCGGATCGACGGCTGCGGCTCTGCTCCTCGTCACGACCTACGTGCTGGCCTATCAGCACGTGAGCGCCGGCCACCAACGTGTGCGGACGGAACGACGCCAGGCGTGGGTTTCCCGATGGCTCGGGGTCTTGAGCGGATCCACCCCGGAGCCCGCCGGAGCCCTCGAGCCAGAAGCGGTTGACGCACTACTCGCCCTGCGAGAGACGCTGCGGGGATCCGAGTCCTCACGCATCGCGGAGCTGCTCGAGCGTCATGGGGCGGTCCGGAGCCTCGAAAAAAGCGCCCAGCATGGTCGTCTCAGCGGCCGGCTGGACGGGATCGTTGCGCTCTCGAACGCCCGGATCCCTTCTGCGCTTCTCACGCTCGTGAACGGGGTGTATGACTCGAACGACCTCATCAGCGTCGCCTCCGCACGAGCCGCGGCTCGGACCCTCGCGCGCATCGAGGATCTCTTCGATCGGGACCGTGGAGCGGCGGGGCTCGCCCGAGCGATGGAGTCCCGGGGATTGCCCTACGGGATCGTCGAAGAGGTCGTGGCCCTCTCGGAGGAGGCGGCGACGTCGCTCATCGCCGTCCTGCTGCTCCACGATCGGCCGCGGGCTCCCACGGTCCGGGCAGCGCTCGACGGCATCGGCCGGCTGAAGCTCTTGATCTTCGCCGAAGACGTGGTCCCATTCCTGACCCACCCCGACGACGAGGTCCGCGCCGCCGCGCTGCGAGCCGTGAGCCGACTGGGATTCATGCCCGTCTCCTCGCACGGGATCGTGATCTCCGCGCTCGCGGACGAGGTGGACTTCATCAGGATCCATGCGGTCGCGGCAGCACGTCTGCTGCCACGATCTCACGCACTCGCATCCCTGAGCGATCGGCTGGGGGATCGCTCATGGTGGGTGCGCCGGGCTGCCGCCGATGCACTCGTGAGCCTCGGTCCGGCCGGGCTCGCGCAGCTCGGTCGGGCGGCGCGCGAGCACCAGGATCGCTTCGCGAGGGACATGGCCGAGCAGGCGTTGCGCGACCAGGTCCCCAACCTGGTGCGGGCGGTGGTGGGATGAGCGCCTTCGAGACCGCGCTCACGGCCTTCGGGATCGTCACGATCGTCTACTTCGCGGTCCTCAGCCTGCTCTACGGCGTCTTCGCGTTCATCGGGCTGCGGGCGGTCATCCTCGATTCTCGGCAGACCTCGGACACGGAGCTGCGAGATCTCATGGAGCGCGACGTGTTCAAGCCGGTCTCCATCATCGTTCCCGCCTACAACGAGGAGGGGAGCATCGTCGCCGCGGTGCGGTCCTTCGTCACGCTGCACTACCCGAAGTTCGAGGTCATCGTGGTCTCCGACGGGTCGACGGACGGCACGATGGAGCAGCTGATCGAGGCCTTCGCGTTGGTGGAGGAACCTCGCGTATGGGCGCGGACGCTCCCGACGGAGCCCGTCACTCGAGTGATGCGGTCGCTCCGCGATCCCGGACTCGTCGTCGCCGAGAAGGCGAATGGAGGGAAG
>JALZDC010000161.1 GCA_030862755.1 Actinomycetota bacterium | reverse complement strand
GTCCACAACTGCTTCATCCTCGCAGTGGAGGACCACATGTCGTCGATCCTCAACTGGTACGTCGAGGAGGGGACTATCTTCAAGGGCGGGTCCGGGTCGGGGATCAACCTGTCGCGGATCCGTTCCTCGAAGGAGGCGCTCGCCGGTGGCGGGACCGCCTCGGGGCCCGTGAGCTTCATGCGCGGAGCAGACGCCTCCGCCGGCACCATCAAGTCCGGCGGCAAGACCCGCCGCGCGGCCAAGATGGTCATCCTCAACGTCGATCATCCGGACGTCCGCGACTTCATCTGGTGCAAGGCGGTCGAGGAGCGCAAGGCCCGCGTCCTGCGCGACGGCGGGTTCGACATGGATCTCGACGGCAGGGACAGCTACTCGATCCAGTATCAGAACGCGAACAACTCGGTCCGGGTCACCGACGAGTTCATGCGAGCCTTCGAGCAGGATCAGGACTGGAAGCTCAAGGCCGTGCTGACGGGAGACACCGTCGACACGGTCCGGGCGCGTGACCTGATGCGTGAGATCGCCGACGCGGCTTGGCAGTGCGCGGACCCCGGGATGCAGTACGACACCACGATCAACGAGTGGCATACCTGTCCCGCGACGGGTCGTATCAACGGATCCAACCCGTGCAGCGAGTACATGCACCTCGACAACTCGGCCTGCAACCTCGCGTCGTTGAACCTGATGAAGTTCGTCGACGACGACGGCAACTTCGAGGTGGCCGATTTCAAGCACGCGGTCGAGATCGTCTTCACCGCGCAGGAGATCCTGGTGGGAGAGTCGAGCTACCCGACCGAGAAGATCTCGGAGAACGCCAGGGCGTACCGGCAGCTCGGTCTCGGATACGCCAACCTGGGAGCGCTGCTGATGGCCCGTGGTCTGGCCTACGACTCCGACGCCGGACGCGCCTGGGCCGGCGCGATCACCGCGCTCATGACGGGGCACGGCTACCGCACGTCCGCGCGCGTGGCCGAGGCGATGGGCCCGTTCGAGGGCTACGAACCCAACGCCGACGCGATGCTCCGCGTGATGCGCAAGCATCGTGAGGCCGCCGACGGGATCGACGGCGAGCTCGTGCCGGAAGGACTCCTCTCGGCCGCCAAGCATTCGTGGGACGAGGCCATCTCGCTCGGCGAGCGGCACGGATATCGGAACGCCCAGGCCACCGTCCTCGCGCCCACCGGGACGATCGGGCTGATGATGGATTGCGACACCACCGGCATCGAGCCGGAGCTCGCGCTGGTGAAGACCAAGAAGCTCGTCGGTGGCGGGACGATGCAGTTCGTGAACCGGACCGTGCCGCGGGCGCTCGAGCGGCTCGGATACGACGCCGCACAGGCGGAGGACATCGTCACCTACATCGCCGAGCACAACTCGGTGACCGAGGCTCCGCACGTGCGGCCGGAGCATCGCTCCGTCTTCGACACGGCGATGGGCGATGCCCCGATCCACTACATGGGACACGTCCGGATGATGGCCGCGGCGCAGCCCTTCATCTCCGGCGCCATCTCCAAGACGGTCAACATGCCGGAGCACGTGACGGTCGAAGAGGTCGAGCAGCTCTTCGTCGAGAGCTGGAAGCTCGGACTGAAGGCAGTCGCGATCTACCGGGACAACTGCAAGGTGGCCCAGCCGATGTCCGCCGACAGGAAGAAGACGGCGCTGTTGCCCGAGGGCGAGCCGCAGACCTTGCCGTGGTCCGCGAAGAAGCGCCTCCCGCGCTCGCGACCGGCGATCACCACGTCCTTCCGGGTCGGCGACGCCGAGGGCTACATCACGGCGGGGTCGTACCCGGATGACGGGCTCGGCGAGATCTTCCTGAAGGCCTCGAAGCAGGGCTCGACGCTCTCTGGGATCCTGGACGCGTTCTCGATCGCGGTCTCGGTCGGCCTCCAGTACGGGGTGCCCCTCGAGGACTACGCCTCGAAATTCATCAACATGAAGTTCGAGCCGAGCGGGATGACCGACGACGCCGACATCCGGTTCGCGTCCTCGATCGTCGACTTCGTGTTCCGTCGCCTCGCTCTCGATCATCTGCCACCGGAGAAGCGAGAGGCGCTCGGGATCCGGTCCATCGAGGAGAGGAAGGTCGAGGCCGCCGAGAAGACGGCTGCGGCTGAGACCACCAGCGCCGGAGGGACGACGGCCGCAGAAGAGGCGCCGATCGAGACCTCGGAGGGGGCCGTGATCCGGCCGATCGAACTGCTCTCCTCGCCCACCGCCAAGGAGCTGGACGCCCCCCTGTGTTATCAGTGCGGCTCCAAGATGCAGCCGGCCGGCTCCTGCTACGTCTGCGGGACCTGCGGCAGCACCAGCGGCTGCTCGTAGGATAGGCGCGCTCGCGAGCGGCCGGGGACAAGGTTCGTCGTCCTCGGCCCGCCATGCAGAGGGGGAGCCATGGCCTACAACGAGCCCGGGGGACTGATCGGGCTGCACCACGTGCAGCTCGCGATGCCTCCCGACGAGGAGCAGGCGGCCATCGACTTCTACGAAGGGGTGCTCGGGCTCGAGCAGGTTCCCAAGCCGCCGGAGCTCTCGGACCGGGGCGGAGTGTGGTTCCGGTCGGGCGATCTCCAGGTCCACCTCGGCGTAGAGGAGGGCTTCCATCCGGCGATGAAGGCGCATCCCGCCTTCCTGGTCGAGAACCTCGAACGGATGCGCGCTCGCGTGGAGATGAGCGGTTACAAGGTGATCGACTCGGACCAGTTCTCGGGGTTCCGCCGCGTGCACGTGCGCGATCCGTTCGGGAACCGCCTCGAGCTGATCGAGCCGGAGTAGTCGGAGTGGACCTGCCGTTCGCCCGGGTCCGTCCCGAGGGACAGCTGCCGCAGGCGCAGCATCCCGGCGACGCCGGCCTCGACCTGCGCGCCGCCGAGGGTTTCACGGTCAAGCCGGGGGAGCG
>JALZDC010000080.1 GCA_030862755.1 Actinomycetota bacterium | reverse complement strand
GGGTTGTGATCGCGATCGATGCCCTCGTTGCGGAAATTGCGTCCGAGCTCGTACACACGCTCGATCCCACCCACGAGCAGCCGTTTGAGGTACAGCTCTAGGGAGATCCGGAGCTTGGTCTCGATGCCGAGTGCCTCGTGGAACGTCGTGAAGGGGCGGGCGTTCGCGCCTCCCGCCACCGTCTGGAGCATCGGGCCTTCGACCTCCACGAACCCCCGCTCGTGGAGGACCTCGCGCAGCGCCCGGAGGAGAGCCGCTCGAGCCGCGAGATAGCGGCGCGGCGTCTCGTCGGCGATCAGGTGGAGATAGCGCCGGCGCTGTTGGAGGTCGGGGTCCTTGAGACCGTGCCACTTCTCCGGCAGGGGCCGGAGCGATTTCGTCAGCATCGCCCAGCGTTCGACGAAGATCGATAGCTCGCCGCGGCGGGTGGTCCCGACCTCTCCGACCGCGGCGACGATATCCCCCAGATCCACCTCGTCCAGGAGGGCGAAGCTCTGGTCATCGAGGTCCGCCTCGTTGCAGACGAGCTGGATGTCCCCGCTGCCGTCGCGGAGCGTGAGGAACTCCAGCTTCCCCATGTCCCGCTTCAGGACGACGCGCCCCGCGACGGCGATGGTTTCTCCCTCCTTGTGGTCCGGTGGCAGGCTCGCGAAGCGCTCGCGGAGCACCGAGGTGGCGACGGGTTGATCGACACCGAGCGCGTCCTGGAGGCTGCTCGCGAATGCCATGTCCCCGAGCCGCTCCAGGGATCGCCGTCGGGCACGGAGAACCTCCTCCTCGCGAGATCGCCCCCCCGCGTCTGCCTGCTCAGTCATCCACGTTCTTCCCGTGGACCAGTCGGAGGCCCTCCAGTGTCAAGAACGGCTCGTGATGGTCGATCGTCCGGCAGTGCGGGATCACCACCGGTGCGAGGCCCCCCGTGGCGATCGTCGTCGCGCCGGTCAGCTCGTGCCGGATCCGATCGACGATGCCGTCGACCTCGCCGGCCGTGCCGAACACGAGGCCTGACTGGATCGCCTCCACGGTGTTCTTCCCGATCACCGACCGCGGAGCCTCCAACTCCACGCGGGTTAGCCGGGCGGCACGCTGCATCAGCGTGGCCGCTGAGATCTGGAGGCCGGGGGCGATCACCCCTCCGAGGAACTCGCCGTGTTCGGAGACGACGTCGAAGTTCGTGCCGGTGCCGAAATCGACGACGATCGCGGGGCCACCGAAGCGCGTGTAGGCCGCGAGCGTGTTGACGATCCGGTCGGCACCGACCTCGCGGGGATTGTCCGTCAGGATCGAGACACCCGTCTTTGTGCCCGGACCGACGACCAGCGGCTCGAACGAGAGGTAACGGGCGGCCATCTCGCGGAGCTGCTGGGTGACGTCGGGGACGACCGAAGCGACGCACAGTCCGGAGAGCTTCTCGAGGGACAGGCCCCGATGCTCGAGCAGTCCGGCGAACACGAGCGCGAGCTCGTCCGCGGAACGCTCGGGCTGGGTGGAGAGACGCCAGGTGTGCGCCAGCTCGGGGCCGTCGAACACCCCGAGCACTGTTTCCGTGTTGCCGACATCGGCGGTGAGCAGCATCGTGGGCTCCAGGCACAGGTCGTGCGGTCGATGGTGGAACGGTCCATCGTCGCCCACGGACCGGGCGGCGACAACTCAGTCAGCTTTCCTTGGCGGCCTGGGGGAGCCGTAGGTTGTCGATCAGCCTCGCGGACGGGAAGCGCGCGGCGACGATAGCTCTCGTGAGCCCGCCGAGACGGGTGGTCGCTTCGAACGTGTCGTCGCGGACGACGGCCGCGTGATCGAGGCGGGCGAGTGGCGTCGCTCCGATCTCGCGGCCCATCGCCGCGACCAAGATCGCCGCGTCCGTTTCGCCCGCGCGGGCGAGAGCCGCCGCTTCCGAGAGAGCCAGGAACAGGCAGCCGGCCTGCTCGCGTTCCTCGGCGCCGAGGAGGGCGTTCCTGGACGAGTACGCCAGGCCGTCGGGCTCACGCGCGGTCGGGCACGGAACGACCGTGACGGGCAGCCGCATCTCCCCGACCATCCGGCGAACGAGGAACAGCTGCTGCGCGTCCTTCTCGCCGAGATAGACGCGGCACGGCCCGGTGAGATCCAAGAGTCGATGCACGACCTTCAGCACCCCCCGGAAATGGCCGGGCCGTGCCGCGCCCTCGAACGTCTCGCCGACGGGGCCTGGATCGGGCTCGGGGAGCGCCTCGCCGGGCGGGTAGACCTCTTCCTCGGGGGGAGCCCAGACGGCGTCGACGCCCAGCCGCCGGCAGATCTCCAGGTCTCGTTCCTCGTCGCGCGGGTAGGTGAGGAGATCCTCGTCGGGGCCGAACTGCGCCGGATTGATGAAGATCGACACGACCACGCGAGCAGCTTCATCCCGGGCGCGCCGGATCAGCGAGGCATGCCCCTCGTGAAGGGAGCCCATGGTCGGCACGAGCCCCACCTCGAAGGCGTCCGTACGCCAGGATCGGGTGGTCCAACTCAGTTCGTCCGCCCCCCGGATCAGCTCCATCCCGCGAGCACTTCCTCGACGGCGGCTCGCGAGCCCGATGGGAGCCGCCCGGACCGTTCGGCCAGATCGAGGGTCGCTCTCGCCATCGTGACGTACGAGGGCACCAGTCCGGGAGCATGTCGCTCCAGTGCTTCGAGGTTGCGGCGGATCGTGCCGGCATCCCCACGAACCGCGGGACCGGTCAGTGCCCGAGCCGGCCCGAGCTGCTCGACGTGATCCAGCGATGCACGTTGCAGGGGCGCCATGGCATGCGCGGGATCGGCGAGGCCCGCCGCGGCGAACAGCGACTCGGCGATCGCCGATGCGGTCACGAAGTAGTTGGAGGCGAACACCGCGGCCGCGTGATACAGCGGTCGGAGCTCGTCCGAGAGGCGGAACGGGCCGGCCTGGAGATCATCGGCCAGCCGCTCGCCGAGCAGATATCCCTCCTCGTCCTCCGCGGTGACCGCGATGGAACAGCCCGGCAGGCGCTCCAGTGCCGAGTCCACGTCGGGGAACGTCTGCAGGGGATGGATCGCGAGGATCCGGGCACCGGCGTCGCGAGAAGGCCCGAGGGCGTCCAGTCCGAGCGCGCCCGAG
>JALZDC010000070.1 GCA_030862755.1 Actinomycetota bacterium | reverse complement strand
GTGCAGGGTGGTCGTGGGAGAGGGCGACGCGGAAACCCTGGCCGGGAAGTTGCGCGACCTCGGCGTCGATCTCGCGATCGTGAAGCTCGGTGGCCAGGGCGTGCTGGCGTCCTGGGATGGCGGCACCCAGCGGTTCCCGGCGGTACGGGTGCATGTCGTGAACGGTTTGGGTGCGGGCGACGCGTTCGGGGCCGCGGTGTGCCATGGCCTCCTGGAGGGCTGGGACGCCCCGAGGACGATCCGGTTCGCGAACGCGGCGGGCGCTCACGTGGCCTCCCGGCTCGCGTGCGCCGACGAGATGCCGGACGCGGCGCAGGTGGAGGCGTTGCTCGTCGATGTCTGACCATGCCTCAACCGCCGCGGGCCCAGGCCTCCACGGCGCGCACCTCGTCGGTGGTCACCCGGATCAGCACGTGCGGTGGCGGCTCGCCCAGCACGAGGGCGACGGCCGCCTCGGCGAACCGCTCCGAGGGGATCCGATCCCAGCGCTCGCCTCCCCGCCACGGGGTGCCCGCCGGCAGACCGGCCGCGTCCACGAACCGACGCCGGAACGCAGCGTCCATCGGGCATCGATGCTCGGAGTGGTGCGCGAACTCGTGGAGCAGCGACGCCTCGAGGTTGCCCGCGGTGCCGGGGGCTCGAACCAGCACCAACGCCGGGCCGGGCTCGTAGCGGGCTCGGTCCTCGAGCTCCCACGCCACGCCTACCGTCACGACACCCAGGCAATCCGAGCGCCCTGGGAAGGTCGCGGTGAATCGGCGCCACGATTGCGCGGCGACCGCCCGGAGATCGCGAGGCGTCCCGTCGGTGAAGCGCAGAGCGGGCCCACCAGGGGCGGCCGCGGCCAACACCGCGGCGGCGGCGACGGCCGCCACCACGAGCCCGGCGACGAGGGATCGGCGCACGCGCCGAACGGTACCGCGGGGACGCTCGGTGGCCACTGACCTGTTCCGACCGGCCGGGTCCGCCGGCGCCGAGGGCGAGCCGGTCCACATCACGCCGGCGGCCGCGGGGTGGTCCTTCAGCGGACTCCGTGTCCTCGCGCTCCCGCCCGGCGAGCGCCGTGCGCTCGCGCTCGACGGCGTCGAGGCGGCCGCGCTGCCCCTCGCCGGCTCATGCGCCGTCGAGGTCGGCAGCGCGACCTACGACCTCGAGGGCCGCAGGGACGTGTTCTCGCGCGTGTCTGACTTCGTTTATCTGCCGGCGGGCTCCGAGGCCGTCGTGTCGAGCGACGAAGGGTGCGAGATCGCGCTCCCGACCGCGCCGGCCACCGGGGCCCTGGATCCCACCTACGTCCCTGCACGTGCGATCGCCGTCGAGATCCGGGGCGGAGGTGTCGCCACGCGACAGATCAACAACTTCCTGGCCGCCGACGCCTTCGAGGCCGAGCGGCTGATCGCGGTCGAGGTGCTGACGCCGGACGGGAACTGGTCGTCCTTCCCGCCCCACAAGCACGACGAGCACACCGAGGACGAGGTGCCCCTCGAGGAGATCTACTACTTCCGGATCCGCGGCGAGGCGGGCTTCGGCCTTCACCGGACCTACACGACGGACGACGAGATCGACGAGACGGTCACCGTCCGAGACGGTGACGTGTTCCTGATCCCGCGCGGGTACCACGGGCCCTGCGTCGCGACGCCAGGGCATACGATGTACTACCTGAACGTCATGGCCGGCCCGGCGGAGCGCGCCTGGCGAGTCTGTCTCGATCCGGCACACGAGCGGCTCGGCGAGCTCCTGGGCTCGCTTGCGCCGGACCCCAGATGCCCCCTGGTCACGGCCGACGGGCCGCGGGAGGCCGAGAGGAGCTGACGATGGAACGGATCAGTCACTGGATCGGCGGGAAGATCGTCCCCGGCGAGTCGGGAAGGAGCGGCCCTGTCTTCGACCCTGCCACGGGACAGCAGACGCACGAGGTGGATTTCGCGAGCGCCGAGGACGTGGGTCAAGCCGTCGCCGCGGCGGCCGAGGCCTTCCCGGCGTGGCGGGGGACGTCGCTGTCCAAGCGATCCGACGTCATGTTCCAGATCCGAGAGCTCCTCGAGGATCGCAAGACCGAGATCGCTGGCGTCATCACGGCGCAGCACGGCAAGGTGCTCTCCGACGCGATGGGCGAGGTGCAGCGCGGCCTCGAGAACGTGGAGTTCGCCTGCGGGATCCCGAACCTGCTGATGGGTGGGTTCACGGAGCAGGCCTCGTCGGGTGTGGATGTCTACTCGATCCGCCAGCCGCTCGGCGTGGTGGCGGGCATCACGCCGTTCAATTTCCCGGCGATGGTCCCGCTCTGGATGATGGCGAACGCGATCGCCTGCGGGAACACGTTCGTCCTGAAGCCGTCCGAGAAGGACCCGTCCGCGTCGCTGTACGTCGCGGAGCTGCTCAAGGAGGCGGGTGTTCCGGACGGTGTCTTCAACGTCGTCCACGGCGACAAGGTGGCGGTCGACGCGCTGCTCGAGCACCCCGAGGTCGACGCGATCAGCTTCGTCGGCTCGACGCCGGTCGCGAAGTACATCTACGAGCAGGGGACGCAGGCGGGCAAGCGCGTCCAGGCGCTCGGCGGTGCGAAGAACCACATGATCGTCCTGCCCGATGCCGACCTCGATATGGCGGCCGATGCTGCCGTCTCCGCCGGATACGGCAGTGCCGGCGAGCGCTGCATGGCGATCTCGGCCGTCGTCGCCGTCGGCGGGATCGCCGACGAGCTCGTGGCGAAGATCGCCGATCGGCTCCCCAACGTGACGGTCGGTCCCGGATCGGATCCCGAGTCGGAGATGGGCCCCCTCGTCACCCTGGAGCACCGCGACAAGGTCGCGGGCTACCTGGACTCGTCGGCCGAGCAGGGCGCGACCGTGGTCCGGGACGGACGACAGGACGCCGTCTACGAGGGGGACGGGTTCTTCCTCGGCGTCTCGTTGATCGATCACGTGACCGAGGACATGGATGCCTACCGCGACGAGATCTTCGGCCCCGTGCTCTCCGTCGTTCGTGTCGACACCTACGACGAGGCTGTCCGGATGGTGAACGAGAACCCTTACGGCAACGGGGTCGCGATCTTCACCCGGGACGGCGGAGCCGTCAGGCGGTTCCAGTTCGAGGTGAACGCGGGGATGGTGGGCGTGAACGTGCCGATCCCAGTGCCCGTCGCCTACTATTCGTTCGGCGGCTGGAAGTCGTCGCTCTTCGGCGACAACCACATGTACGGTCCCGAGGGGATCCAGTTCTACACGCGGGCAAAGGTCGTCACGGCACGGTGGCCGGATCCATCGACGTCGGCCGTCGATCTGGGCTTCCCGAGGACACGATGATCACCGACAGGGACGAGTTGCTGAAGCGCGAGGAGACAGCCTGGGCGGAGTTCGTGGCCGAGGTCGGACGCGTACCGGAGCATCGCCGCGGCGAGGACGGCGTGGTTCCGGGCTGGTCGGTGAACGATCTCGTCTTCCACAACGGGAGATGGGCCGGCGTCGCGGCCGAGAAGCTCCAGGTGATCCTGGGCGGGAGAGCACCAGGTGAGGGCGATGCGGACGAGGTCTGGCAGGACAAGAACGAGCTGTGGGCCGCGGAGTCGAAGTCGATGCTCTACCAGGAGGCCATGGCGCGCGCGCTCGAGGATCGCGAACGAGCCCGCGCGGCCCTCCTCGCCTTGCCCGAGGTGACCGATGAGGCGGCATCGTGGTTCATCGAGGAGACCTACGATCACTACCAGGAGCACACCGAGGAGATCAGCCGCTTCGCCGACAGTCTCGGTGTGCCGGAGGAGTAGGCGGCACCTCGGCAGTGCTCAGGGGTCGTAGCGCATGAACCAGATGTGCGGGCCGCCTCCGGGCGCGTCGGCGTCCGAGACGGTCCGGAACCCCCGGCGCTCGTAGTACCCGACGTTTTCGGGCCTTCCCGTCTCGAGGAAGGCGGGCACGCCGTCCCGGTCGGCGAACGCGAGCCCGTGGCCGATGAGCATCGCACCGAGGCCACTTCCACGATGATCGGTCCTCACCGCGATGTGGTCGAGGTACCAGAAGGGCTCGTCGGGGAAGTTGCTGGCGATCCACTCCCACATCTCCCCGTGGAGACCCTCCGCCTCGGCGAGAGCCGGCCGCATGGACCGGTCGATCTCCAACATCACCTCGTCGCTCCCTGGAGGGATCCACGCCGCGACCCCCAGACCGGCACCCGCCTCCCAGAGCCATCCCAGGGCCGCGGTCTGCTCGTCGAATGCCAGGAAGAAGTTCGTGATCGCCTCGATCCTGCCCACACCGAACGGCCACACCAGCATGGGGTCGTCCTCGAACGCTCGTCCGAGCAATGCCGCGAGCTCCGGAGCGCGCTCCGGCGACGCTCGAGAGATCGGAGCGGACATCGGCGCAGGCTAGCCGCCGTGCGTGACGGAGGCGTACGTTGCCCATGAGGACATCCAGGGGGAGAGAACGCCGACAGTCACGTGGCAGTGGGTGGGTCGCGGGTCGCGTGCTTCTTCCTCATCCTCGGAGCGCTGGTGTTCAGCTCGTTCATCGATACGGGCACCTTGTGGATCCTTGGGTTCGCCGTCGCGGCGTTCGGTGGCGCTCTCCTCTTCATCTTCGGGCTGGGGCGTCAGGCGACGTGGGCCAGGCGCGTGGGCTGATCGATGATGGCCGTCGCTTCCCTGGTCCCGACCAGTCTCCTGTTCATCCGCTTGCTCCTTGTGCTGCTCGCCCTCCGGGCGATGCTCGGTCGGTTCCAGAGCTCGTGACGAGCCGCCGCCGGACGCCGAGGTCGCCTATCCTTTCGTTCCGATCCACGGAGGGAACCAGCATGGTCGAGCAGCAGGAGACGATCAGGGAGCGGGAGGGTCACTGGAAGCCTCGTCCCACATTGAGCGGAAGCGACTACACCAGCCCCGAGGTCTGGGAGGAGGAGCGCGAGAGGATCTGGTTCGGTGACTGGGTCTGCATCGGTCGAGCCGAGGAGGTCGCGAACCCGGGCGACTATCTCGTGCGGGACCTCGCGGGCGAGTCGATCTTCGTCACGAGGGATGCGGACGGCGAGCTCCACGGCTTCTACAACGTGTGCTCCCATCGGGGGACGAAGCTCCTCGACGACGAGCCGGCCGCCGGCAACGTGCGCAAGGCGTTCGTCTGTCCCTACCACTCGTGGACGTACGACCTCGACGGCCGGCTGATCGGAACGCCCAACGTCAAGGAGAACGAGCACTTCGACAGAGGTGAGTACCCGCTGCACGGCTTTCCCGTCGACAGCTACGCCGGCTTCCTGTTCGCGAGCCTTGCCCGCGAGCCCCGGAGCTTGGTCGAGGCTCTCCGGGACGGCGTAGAGAGCGTCACCTCGTTCGACCGCTTCCGGATGGATGAGCTCCGGGTCGGGGTGCGCATCATCTACGAGGTCGCCGCCAACTGGAAGATCGTCGTCGAGAACTACAACGAATGCCTCCATTGCCCGGTGATCCATCCCGAGCTCGTCCAGGTGGTGCCTCTGTTCCGGTTCGGCGAGGTGTGGGACGGCGTGACCCGCGACGGTGGCAACGAGATGAAGGACGGCGCCCATTCCTTCACTATGACCGGCCGCTCGGAGCTGCCTCCGCTCCCTGGGCTGCTCGAGGAGGACCTCACCCGGTACTACGGGGCCTATCAGTTCCCGAACCTGCTCCTGAACATCCACCCGGACTGCGCGATGTACTACATCGGCTATCCGAAAGGGCCCGGCCACACGACCATCGTCTCTGAGTACCTGTTCCGTCCGGAGACGATCGCCGACCCGGATGTCTTCAGGCCCGGGCCGGTCGTGGAGCTGTGGGATCTCATCTCGAAGCAGGACTGGGAGGTGTGCGAGCGGGCCCAGATCGGGGTCGGTTCGCGTGCCTTCACGACGGGTGTGTATCCGCGTCAGGATCGCTACCTGTTCGCGTTCAACGAGACGTACCGGACCAGGATGGGTCGTCCCAAGCTGGGGCGGTGAGACGATGGCGATCAAGCGCATGAACCACGCCGTCCTGTACGTGCGGGACGCCGAGAAGACCTTCGAGTTCTATCGGGACGTATTCGGCTTCCGGGTCGTGATGGAGGTGCCGGGGGCGAAGTTCCTCCAGGCGCCCGACTCCGAGAACGACCACGACTTGGGCCTCTTCAGCATCGGGGAGGCAGCGGGTCCCTCGCCGGCGGGTCGGTCGACCGTCGGGCTCTATCACATCGCCTGGGAGGTCCAGACGCTCGGCGATCTCCGAGAGATCGGCCAGAGGCTCCAAGAGGCTGGGGCCCTGACCGGCGCCACCGACCACAGCACGACGAAGGCCTTGTACGGGAAGGACCCCGATGGGCTCGAGTTCGAGGTCTGTTGGATCGTGCCGAAGGCACTCCAGACTCCGGAGATCGAAGACGGACGTGCGCGGATGCGGCCACTCGACATCGAGGCCGAGATCGAGCGCTTCGGACTCCGGACGGTCGGCGGCGTCTAGCCCGGGCGGTCGCCGTTGGCCGGTGCTACCGTCGGGACATGAGTCCGTCCGACCTGCAGCCCACGGACCTGATCGACATCGACCATCTCCTCTCCGACGAGGAGAAGCAGATCCGCAGCGTCGCCCGCGAGTGGGTGCAGCGCCGAATCCTCCCCGAGGTCGAGGACTGGTACGAGAGGGGTGAGTTCCCGGCGCGGGAGCTCGCGAAGGAGCTCGGCGAGCTCGGCTTCTTCCTGATGCAGCTGGACACGGAGTGGACGCTCGGGTTGAACTCGGTGGCCTACGGACTGGTGGAGCTCGAGATCGAGGCCGGCGACAGCGGATTGCGGTCGTTCGTCTCGGTGCAGAGCGCCCTTGCCGGACACGCGATCTACGCCTTCGGGAGCGATGAGCAGAGGGACGAGTGGCTGCCGAAGATGGCGTCCGGCGAGGCGATCGCGTGCTTCGGGCTCTCGGAACCGGACTCGGGGAGCGACCCCAGCTCGATGCGCACGACCGCGAAGCGTGACGCCGACGACTGGATCCTGAACGGCACGAAGATGTGGATCACGAACGGTGGCTGCTCCGACATCGCGATCGTCTGGGCGCAGACCGACGACGGCGTCCGCGGGTTCATCGTGCCGACCGATGCACAGGGGTTCACGGCGAACGACATCCACAAGAAACTCTCGCTGCGGGCGTCCGTGACGTCGGAGCTGGTGATGGACGGTGTTCGGCTGCCGGCCGACGCCATGCTCCCGGAAGTGAAGGGGCTCCGCGGGCCCTTGTCGTGCCTGAACGAGGCCCGCTACGGGATCGTCTGGGGTGTGATGGGCGCGGCGCGGTCGTGCTTCGAGACGGCGCTCGAGTACTCGAAGACGCGCGAGCAGTTCGACAAGCCCATCGGCTCGTTCCAGCTGACGCAGAAGAAGCTCACCGACATGGCACTCGAGCTCTACAAGGGGACGCTCCTCGCCTATCACCTCGGGCGGCTGAAGGACGAGAAGGGCCTGGCGCCGGAGCAGGTGAGCGTCGCGAAACTGAACAACACGCGCGAGGCGCTGGAGATCGCGCGGACCTCACGCGGGATCCTCGGCGCGAACGGCATCACGCTCGAATACCCGATCATGCGCCACATGACGAACCTCGAGTCGGTGATCACCTACGAGGGGACCGAGGAGGTCCACACCTTGGTGATCGGGGAGCAGCTCACGGGCCTCAAGGCATTCACCTGAACGGCGAGGAACATCCGAGGGTCGTCGGACGATTCCCCGTCACGTCAGCTGGATCCACGACGCGACCGACGGGACCCCCTCGCCGTCGATCAGGAACAGCATGTACCAGCCGGGCGGCGCCTGGGAGGGCGTCGGCACCTCGACGGAGAGACCGTCGCTCGTCGGTGTGAAGGGAAGCGCACGGTACCGCTGGTCGAAGTTGACGCCGTGGGTGACGGAATCCGGGCGGATCAGGGCTACCCGGGTGATCCTGCCGGCATCGGGTGTTCCGACGGAGAAGCTAGCCCCATAGCGCACGTTGGAGGGCGCCGCGCCGATGACGGGGCGCGGCCCGCGGAACAGGTAGGGTGGGGAGAACACCTCCGCCGTCGTCTGCTGCGTCCCCGACGTCTGGCCGGCAGCCAGCACCCGGCCGTCGGGCAGCAGGACCGCGGTCGAGTGGTACCCGCGGGGCGCCGCGTGCGATGCCAGCGTGGTCCAGGTCTCGGTGGCCGGATCGAATCGCTCGGCCGCCAGCACGGGGAGGTCGTAGCTCCCTTGACGATTCCCGCCGACGACCAGCACGTTCCCATCCGGAAGGAGGACCGGATCGAGGTTCTTACGCGGGAACGCCATGGAGGCCGAATAGCGCCACGCGGGAGAGCCGCCACCCAGATCCAGGATCTCCGTCGTCGCGGTCGTCACACCACCGTTCTGGCCGCCGACGGCCAACACCCGGTCGTCGGGCAGCATGATCGCTGAACCGTTGCTCCGCGTGCCGAACCCCATCGCGGGTCCGTCCGACCATGTCTCCGTCGCCGGATCGAAGCGCTTCGCGAGCTGCTCGACCCCGACGCGGATGATGGAGCCATCGGCGCGCAGGAACATCCTCGGATAGGCCGCCATCTTCATCATGGCCGTCGCCCCTAGCGTGGCCAGTTTGTTCGTGCCGGGGTCGTATCGCTCCACCATGTCGGCCGTCACGGTCGGGTTGATCTTCCCCGCGAAGATCAGGACGCGGCCGTCGGGAAGCGAGACGTTCGTCGGGTACCAGCGAGCCTGCTCCATCGTCGGGCCGGCGCGCCAGAAGCGCGACTCGGGATCGAAGATCGCTGTCTGGGCGCTACCGTAGGTCCCGCTTTCCCCCCAGAGCGTGCCCCCGGTGAGGAAGACCTCGCCCGTCGGGAGGAAGGAGAAGCCCGCGCACAGGAGGTTGTGTGGCGCCGCGTAGCTCGCATCCGTCACGATCCCCGTCGTCGGATCCCACAGCTTCGCAACGGTGCCGTTCGTCCCGTTCCTGCCATGCACCAGGAGCACTTCTCCCGTGTGCAACACCATCGCGTGGACCCCCACCGTCCCGATCTCGAACGGCTGGCTCCACCGTCCCATCTGATCGGCGGAGGGCGGCGGCCCGGTGGTCGCCGAGGCGACGTTGCTGCGGAGAGATCGGTTCCCCGCTGAGTCGAAGGCGTCGACCGAGTACCAGTACGGCGTCTCCGAGGCGAGGTTCGCGTCATTGAACGATGCGGTGAGAGAGGTTCCGACCTGCGTGAAAGCCAAACCGTCCGTCGATCTGAACACCGTGTACCCAGCGACCCCGACGTCATCGGAGGACGCCGTCCAGGTGAGGCGGATCTGCGACGAGCCCTGGCTGGTCGCGACGAGATCCGTGGGTGTCGTGGGCGGGATCCCGTCGCCGGGGAGCTGCTCGGTCGCCACGACGACGTCGTCGATCGCGACGTCGAACCGTTTGCCGCTGGCATTGTCACCGATCATCACGCGTCTGATCGGGCTGGATCCGAAGTTCCCACCGCGGCTTAGATCGGCCACGGGATTGCCGTCGTACCAGACGTCCGCCCGGCCCGATGCTCCGACCAGCACTCGGATCTCGACCTCGTGCCACACACCGGGTGTCACGACCGTTGAGCTAACGAAGGTGGTGCCGGCAGCCGCGTTCCGCAGGATGAGCTTCCGCTTGGCGTTGATGCCGATCAGAGCGATCGCCGGCCCGGTGGAACGCCGGAGCGAATGCAGCCACGCGCCAGTGGATTGAGACAGGAGGAGGAACCGGGAGGTGGCGTGGAGGTCCGTGTACGTCGAGCCGAGGTCGCGCCACGCATACGCGGGGGAACCTGTCGACTTGGCCTCACCGGCCCAGACGCCGCTCCTCACGTGCGTCTCCTGTACGGCCAGATTCGATGCCACCGTCCAATTCGAGGTGCTCCCGCTCTCGAACCCATCTGCGAACACGGGCGAGGCCGTCGAGGAAGCCGGGGTCGCGATGGCGATGGTCGTGAGGATCAGGAGGATCGCGCACGCCACGAGTTCGCGACCCTTCAGAACTCGCATCGGCCCCCCTCAGCCTCGTTCCGTGGACGTATGTTCGGCGAGATGCGCCGCCGAGGCAAGCTGCACGATCGGGGGGCGATCGAGGCCCCATCAGGACAGCGTCGATTCCGCCAGGAGGGTGGCGACGTCGGCGACGCGCATCTCGGAAGCCTTCCCTTTCCCGGCGTCGTCGAGCATGACGAGGCAGTAGGGGCAAGCCGTGGCCACCGTCGAGGCGCCGGTGGCGGCCGCCTCCTCGAACCGCGTGTCGTTGATGCGGGGCGACTC
>JALZDC010000009.1 GCA_030862755.1 Actinomycetota bacterium | reverse complement strand
TGCCTCCGTTGCCCGTGCCTCCGTCGCCCGTGCCGGGCGCAGGCTCGTCCGAATCACCGGACGTGCCGGGATCCGCAAGGTCGCCGCCGAGCCCTCCGTCGGTCCCGGTGCCTCCCTCCTGATCGGGCACGATCGGCACTTCGATCACGGTGGGGTCGTACCCGTCTCCCCCGAGCGAACCCGCGGCGAACGGACCCACGGTGCCGGATCCCGGCCGGACGACTCCGGGGACCCCGACGGGCAGGATGCCGCCGCCGCGGACCACCGTGACCGGGATCCTGCCTCCGCCGAGCGCAAGCGCCAGCACGAGCGCGCTCACGGCCGCCGCCCCGCTCAGTGCGAGCGTCCCGAGCCGCCGGTTCCATTCCGACCGCTCCTCGAACGCCTCGTCGGCCGGCCCGTCGCCGGATGAACCGCCGCCACCGATGTCGAGGACCGGCTCGAGTGCGGAGCCTCCGTCCTCGACCGGAAGGAGCACCACCGGTGTGGGAACCTCTTCACGCTGCTCGCGATCCGCGGGCTTGGGCTGGCGGCCGGAGGGGTGGAGTCGCTTGCTGCGGCGCTGCAGGTGGGTCACGCTCGGACGCTTCGCGGGTTCCTTGCCACCCTCGAGCTTGTCCCGCAGCGTCGCGGGATCCTTGCGGACCTTGTCGATCCAGTCGGGCCGATCGAAGGTCTCGGTGAGCGCCGCACCCGCGGCGAGTCCCTCGCCGGCGGCCACCACCTGTTCCACGGCCGGTGCGAGGTCCTTGAGGATCCTGGCGGGCTCGACCCGCGCGTCGCCACCGATAGGGACGACGGCCGAGGGCCATACCAGCACGACCTTCGACTGAGGGCTCACCTCGTGGACCATGGACACGGCCATGACGCCGATGCCGTCATCGAGAACGACGACGTCGGGTCGCTGCTCATCGATCACGCCCGAGAGGTCGGCGGATCCCCTGGCCTCACCGACCACGTCGAACCCTTCGCCCTCGAGGACGAAGCGGAGTAACCCCCGTTGCGCCGTCCGGCCCTCACCCACGACGACCCGTATCGGTCGTGCCATGATCCTCCCCAGGATGCCCCGCCGAGGGTACCCCACCCGCGCGGGACCTGGCCTCAGCCCTTTGGGGGTATTCCCCTCGAAGGGCGTAGTGCGGCCGGACCACGCATGGGCCCGGCCCACGTCAGCTGCTTCGGCCCCGAACCGGTCAACCTGAGACAATGGAGCGGTCAGCCCGGAGGGCCGCGAACGCCAGTGTCGGACACGATCGAACAGTCAGCGCCCAGCAAGGCCTCCTCCGAGCTTCATCCCACGGTCGAGGAGATGCTGGCTCGGATCGAGCGTGAGGCCGCACCGGAGCGGGCCGAAGCCCTCAAGGCATTCGCCCGAGCGCTCCTGCGTCGGTTCGCCGACGAGGACCTCGCAGAGATCACATCCGACGGGCTATACGCCCTGGCGGCCTCCGCCTTCGAGTTCGCGGACGGCCGACGCCTGGAGGCCTGGGCCGTCCGCGTCTTCAACGCGGATTTGGAGGTGCACGGCTACCCGTGCCTCGGCACCGTCGTCGAGGTTGCCACCGATGATTCTCCGTTCCTCGTCGACTCGATCTCGGAGGAGCTCACCGCGCGAGGCCTGACGATCAAGCGCCTCCTCCACCCGGTGCTCGGCACGGTTCGCGACGAGGACGGTCGCCTCACCCGCGTGATGTCCGGGCGGGAAGCGCAGCACCGCGAGTCCTTCATGCACTTCGAGGTCGACCGGACCCTCGCCGACGAGGTGAACGCCGAGCTCGAGGCCCGGGTGCGCCGCATCCTCCGGGACGTATCGCTCGTGGTCCGGGACTTCGATCCGATGCAGGACCGTGTCCGACACATGATGGGGCTGGCGCGCGCCGCCGACGTCCGCTATCCGCCGGAGGTCGTCGAGGAGGTCGTCAAGTTCCTCGACTGGCTCCTTCAGCTGAACTTCGTGCTGCTCGGCTACCGGGAGTACGAGCTCCTGGAGACCGAGGAGGGCCGCGCCATCCGGGCCGTGCCCGGCAGCGGACTGGGGATCCTCTCGGACGTCGGTACCTCGACGTTCTCGGAACTGACCCTGCTGTCCACGCTCACACCGGACATCCGTAACAGGATCGAAGACGGCGAGCTGCTGATCTACTCGAAGACCCAGGCGTATTCGACAGTGCACCGGCGAGCGCGCATGGACTACATCGGCGTACGCAGGGTGAACCCCGACGGCTCGATCGTCGGGGAGGCTCGCATGATCGGGCTGTTCACCAGCAAGGCGTACATGGAGCCGGCCGCGAAGACGCCGCTCCTCCATCACAAGCTCGAGCGTCTGATCGCCGCCGAGGACCTGATCCCGGGATCGCACGACTACAAGGCCGTGGTCGCGCTCTTCGAGTCCTTCCCCAAGGACGAGCTGTTCCAGGCCTCGGCCGAGGAGATCCGGCGCCTGGTCGTGGGCCTCCTTCAGCTCGAGAAGCACGGCGGCATCCGCGTCCTGATCCGCCGCGACCTCTACGGACGGAACGTGTCCGTGGTGGTCGCGTTGCCACGTGACCGGTTCAACGCCGATCTCCGCAAACGGCTCCAGGCCTTGTTCCTCGAACGCTTCCACGGAACGACGATCGACTACCACCTGTCCCTCGGGGAGACGGAGTCGGCTCGGATCTTCTTCACGATCCACGTCGCGCCAGGCCTGCCGATCCCCGACGTCCGCTACGAGGAGCTCGAGCAGGAGGTCGAACGGCTGGCGCGCACGTGGGATGACGACCTGCTCGAGGCACTGACCCAGCGCGTCGGCGCCGGACGCGCGATGGCCCTGATGGACGAGTACTCCCCTCGATTCCCCGACTACTACAAGGCGAACGACGAGTGGGATCTGGTCGTCGACGACGTGTTGATGCTCGAACGGCTCGAGTCGTCGACCGAGGGCTTCCTGGTCGGCCTCGGGAACGAGTCCAAGGGCGAGCGCCTGACGCGCGTGAAGCTCTACAAGACCGGCGGGAAGGTGGACCTGTCCGACTTCATGCCGATCCTCGAAGCGCTCGGACTCCGTGTCGTCGAGGAAGTGCCGACCGCGATCGAAGGCGAGGGTCGCGTCTACATCCACGACTTCGGTGTGCTCGATCCGCGGGGCGCGGTCCTCGAGCTCGGGGAGGCGGCCGAGCGGGTCACCGACACGATCGCGGCGGTCTGGCGCGGGGAGTGCGACTCCGACTCGCTGAACCGTCTGGTCACGCTCACCTCGCTCACGTGGTGGGAGGTCAGGATCCTGCGGGCGCTCCGCAACTACCGGATGCGCGTCTCGGCCCGCTACACGGAGAACTACCGGAACGACGCGATGGCCGCCTATCCGCAGATCGCGGAGCACTTGGTCCGGATGTTCGAAGCCAAGTTCGACCCGGTCCGCCTTGCGTCGGAGGAGGAGATCGACGAGATCCGGCAGGCGATCCACGAGGATCTTCGCGGCGTCGCCTCCCTCGACCAGGACAACATCTTGCGACACCTCCTCGGGACGATCGAGGCCATCGTGCGGACGAACGCGTACGTGTCCAACCGCTCGTCTCTGAGCTTCAAGCTCCTCTCCGAGCGTGTTCCCGAGATGCCGAAGCCAACGCCGTTGTACGAGGTGTGGGTGTATTCGACGGAGATGGAGGCGATCCACCTCCGTGCCGGGATGGTCTCCAGGGGTGGGATCCGATGGTCGGATCGAAGGGAGGACTTCCGCACCGAGGTGCTCGGGCTGATGAAGGCGCAGAAGGTGAAGAACGCCATCATCGTGCCGGACGGCTCCAAGGGAGGGTTCGTGCTGAAGAGGACATCGGTCGCGCCGGAGCAGGTGAAGGCGGAGGTGGCCAAGCGATACGTCACCTTCATGGAAGGCCTGCTCGACATCACCGACAATCTGGTGAAGGGCGAGGTGGTGCATCCGGAAGGGGTTCGTTCGATGGACGGCCCCGATCCGTACCTAGTGGTGGCGGCCGACAAGGGGACCGCGGCGCTCTCGGACACCGCGAACGATGTGGGCCGGCGGTACGGCTTCTGGCTCGGGGATGCCTTCGCGTCCGGGGGCTCCCACGGGTACGACCACAAGACGCTCGGCATCACCGCTCGCGGCGTCTGGGAGTCCGTGAAGCGGCACTTCCGTGAACTGCGGCTGGATCCGGCGACCAACCCGTTCTCCGTCGTGGGTATCGGCGACATGTCCGGAGACGTCTTCGGAAACGGGATGCTCTTCACGCGCCGGATCCGGTTGCTCGCCGCCTTCGATCATCGGCATGTCTTCCTCGATCCCGACCCCGATCCGGTGACGTCGTTCGCGGAACGGAAACGCCTCTTCGAAGCTCCCGGATCATCGTGGGCCGACTACGATCGGTCGATCCTGTCCGAGGGCGCCGACGTGATCGACCGGGCTGCGAAGTGGGTCACGCTTTCGGCCCAGGCGAGGGCCGCGTTGGGGATACCGGACGATGCGCCTTCCGAGATGACGCCTGCCGACGTGATCCGATGGGTGCTCCAAGCCCCCGTCGACCTGCTCTGGAACGGCGGGATCGGCACCTACGTGAAGGGAACGAACGAGGGCCACACAGAGGTGGGCGACCGCGCGAACGACCCCGTCCGGATCAACGGGAACCAGGTGCGCGCCCGGGTGGTGGGAGAGGGCGGCAACCTGGGATTCACGCAGCGAGGGAGGATCGAGTACGCGCTCACGGGCGGCCGGATCAACACGGACTTCATCGACAACTCGGCCGGGGTCGACACCTCCGACCGCGAGGTGAACCTGAAGATCCTTTCGGGGCTCGCGATCGAGCGAGGTGAGCTGACCACGGACGATCGCAACCGCCTGCTGGAGGAGTGCACGGACGACGTGGTCCGCCGTGTCCTGTACGACAACTATCTCCAGGCGCAGATCCTGTCTCAGGAATCCGCCGTCGCGGCCGAACGGAACGAGGCCTGTGAGGATCTGATGCTCCAGCTCGAGGCCGAGGGCGAGCTGGACCGCGCCGTCGAGTTCCTTCCTACGTCGGACGAGATGGCGGAACGGCGAGGCCGCGGGGAGGGGCTCACCCGGCCCGAGCTCGCGCTCCTTGTCGCGTACTCGAAGCGATCGATCAAGCGAGACCTGCTGGACGCCGACCTTCCCGACTCGGAGTACCTCGAGCAGGACCTGGCGCGATACTTCCCCGAGAAGATCGTCGAACGGTTCCGATCGCTGCTGGGGGAGCACCCGCTGCGCCGCGAGCTGATCGCGACGATCGTGTCGAACGACGTCGTCAACTCCCAAGGGGTCACGTTCGTCTCGCGACTGGTGGCGGAGACCGGGGCGACTCCGGCGGAGGTCGTCCGGGCCTTCAGGATCGCCCGCGACGTGATCGATGCGGTATCTCGATGGGACGCCGTCGAAGCCCTCGACGGCAAGATCGACCCCGAGATCCAGAACGAGTTGATGACGGCGGTGGACCGTCTCGTCGAGTCGACCGCGCGGTGGTATCTGGTCCGGGCCCCAGGCCTGCGTCTAGGGGAAGCCGTCGGGCAGGCGAGGGCCGCCTTCCTCGAGCTGTCGTCCGTGATCGAGCAGATCGGTCCCGAAGCGTGGCGCGAGCAGCGCGAGCGTGAAGCAGAGCGGCTCACAGCCGCGGGAGTCCCCGTGGAGCTGGTGAGGCGGCACGCGTTCCAAGACGAGCTGGTGCACGGGCCGGACATCATCTCGGTTGCCCGGGCCGCGGGGCGGCCGGTGCTGGAGGTGGCTCGGGGCTTCTTCCTGTTGGGCGAGCGACTCGACATCGACTGGCTGGAGCAGCGGCTGGCAGAGCAACCGGCGAAGACGCGTTGGCAACGATGGGCGCTCCACTCGATGGAGGACGACCTGTACACGATCCGGCGCGAGATCATCGAGACCGTCCTCGAGCATGCGGGGGGCCGGCCGATCGACGAAGCCGTCGATGCGTTCCTGGAGTATCGGAGCGCCGCCTACGGCAGGGTGCAGCGGTTCATGCGCTCCCTGGCGATGGAAGGGGTCACCGATCTGTCACAGCTCACGGTCGCTCTCCGCCAGTTGCGCTCGCTCGTGTCCTGAGCGGACCCGTCACCCGCCGTAGAAGATCGTCGTGACCCAGAAGAGGCCGCGGGCCCTCACCACGCCGATCCCGATCCGCCGATAGCCCGGCTTGAGGATGTTGGCTCGGTGCGCAGCGCTCCGCATCCAGAGCGTTCGCAATCGTCTCAACGAGCCCGCCATCCCGACGTTCTCTCCCCACGCCGACGGGCGATAGGCGCGGACCACGCGGTAGAGGTTGCCGGTGTGGAAGAGGTAGTTGCGAGATGCCATCCGCTTCGAATGCATGTAGGCGAATCGCGAGAGGTTTGCGTTCATCCGGAGGACCCGAAGGCCGTGGTTCCGCCGCGTCTGGTTCAGGAGCTGCTGCATCTTGACGCGTCGAGGGAGGACGTTGGCGTGGACCGAAGACGACGTCCCCGCGACGAGCACGGCGACGACCACCGCGATGAGTGGGAGTCTCCGATGGGTCATCGGCTAGCGACGAGGCTACCCAAAGCCCCGGCGTGTTTGACGTGTGTCGGCGCTTCTTCACGGCATTTTTACGCTCGTCGTTGCGACGCAGCACCGTGCGGAAGGATCTTAGCGGCGTTCGCGCGGGCACATCTTGCGCCGCATCGGGTCTAGTGCAGACATCGAAGGCTTATCGCGCCACGTCATAGTGCGACTGCGAACACTGACAGTCGTCGCACAGTCGTTTCAACGGCCTCCGGGGCATGGGATCACGCGGGACTAGAGGGAGGCGGCGCCTCGTCCTCGGCCGGGACGGCGGACCCCGGAGCCTCCGGTGGGCTCGGTGGGTGGTCGATCGGCGCCACGGGCTCCGCGGGGCTCTCCGGCATCGTGGGCGGGATCCCTTCGACCGGCACCGTCGTTCCGTCGCCCATCGGGCCTGCAGCCGGCGCAGGAGCCTTACGATGGGTGAGCAGGAAGGCGATCGCGCCCAAGACGAGAGCCCCTGCCGCCACCAGAAGGATCATCAGCAGAGGAGAGCTCTCGGAGGGGAGCGCGCTTGCCACCGCCTCGACGGGTGTGTTCTCACCGATCTGGGGCTCCCACGTGACCGTGTTGCCATCGATCTCGCCGGTCGCGGACCTCACCTCGCCGGGGAAGGTGATCGAGATCCGGAACTCGAAACTCTCCAGGAACTGCTCCGGGATCTGTGTGCCCGTGAACTCCGCCCCCGTCATATCGAACGCCCCGGTGACGTGGAACTCGTCACCTCGCCGCGCGATGTTCAGCTCCTCGCCGGCGCCGGCGCTCGCGCCCGAGCCGGAGAGGGCGTTGTTCTGGGTAAAGGTCTCGAGGGGCATCTCCTCGAACGTGATCTCCTGCCCGATGAAGCCGTCCTCCTCGTACCGCTCCGACGTCGCACCGGCGGGAAGATCCGACAGGTCCATCTCCCGGAACAGCTGATCCGCGCTCTGTCCGCTGAGCTCGAGGAGGCTCTCGTCGACAGCGATGATGGCACTCCCCGAAACGGTGTTCTCCGGGCTCACCTCGACGTCCATGTTGACCTTGAAGCATCCCGTGAGCAGCAGGGCCAGCGCTCCGCTACAGAGGATCCGTCCAAGCGTCCGTGCGTTCATCGCGCCTCCCGCGAAGTCCCCGAGTCTTCACCCCGACTCCTGGGGCCACGCGGAGCCTACTCTGCGTGTGGTTCGGGGTCGAGGACCGGGCCCTCAGCGTTGAGCGGGGAGCGACGCAGTGGGCTTCATAGTGAGCGAACCCGAAGACGGTGCGCTGGGGCGCGACATGCGGGTCGGAGGATCCGGGAAGGGGGTGGGTTCCCCGTGACCCCCCGACTCACATGTCCAGCATGGGTCCCGGCCGGACGGGCCGGGACGCCGCTGACGCGTCTTTACCCTTCGCCGCGGTCCCTAAACGCGGACGAGAGATACGTCGGCCGGTCAGCCACCCGTCGCTGTCGGTCCCCCAAGCTCCCGCTCGCGGGCTGCCATGATCGACCGGAGCTGGCCGGCGATCTCGGGCATCTCCTCCTCGATGATCTGGAGATCGTCGGCGCTCACCGTGACCGCCCGGAGCGGCGACGTGACCCGAACGGTCGCCATCCGACGCTGGAACCGCAGAAGCGCGATCTCGCCCACCACGTCCCCCGGGCCGATGGTGCCAACCGCCTCGCCGTCCTTGGTGACCTCGGCCGTGCCTTCTTCGATCACGAACATCTCGTATGGGATGGAGCCCTGCTCGAACAGCACCTGTCCATCAGACGCCTCCATCTCACCGACGCGATGCGCGATCATGGAGAGGTCATGGTGGTCCAGCTCGCCGAACAGTGGCAGCCGACGCAGTCGCTCGACGTCCACCTTCATGTCGAGATCCTGCTCCGCGGAAGGAACGTGCCGCGCCCTTCCTGCCCTCGGAACTCGCCGTTCTCCACCAGTACGTTCCCTCGCTGCATCACTACCTGCGGCGTTCCTTTCACCCGCCGGCCCTCGTAGCAGGAGTAGTCGACGTTCATGTGGTGCGTCTCGGCCGAGATCGTACGCTCGTGCTCCGGGTCGAAGATCACGATGTCGGCGTCGAAGCCCGGAGCGATCGTTCCCTTCCGCGGATAGAGCCCGAACATGCGAGCGGGCGCCGTCGCGACGATCTCGACGAAGCGATTGAGGCCGATCCTCCCGTCGACCACGCCCTGGTACAGCAAGGTGAAGCGGTCCTCCACGGAGGGGAGGCCGTTCGGGATCTTCGAGAAGTCATCCTTCCCGAGGTCCTTCTGTCCCTTGTAGTTGAACGGGGCGTGATCCGTCGAGACCACTTGGAGGTCGTCCGCCACCAACCCTTTCCAGAGCTCGTCCTGATGGTCGGGGGTGCGGAGCGGGGGCGAGCACACGAACTTCGCACCCTCGAAGCCGGGACGAGCCATGTCGTCGATCGAGAGGTACAGGTACTGGGGACACGTCTCCGCGTAGGCGGCGACGCCGCGATCCCGCGCGTCGCGCACGGCGTCGAGCGCGTCCCGCGAGGAGAGGTGGACGATGTAGGCCGGCGCGCCGGCAAGCTCGGCCATCTTGAACACGCGGTGGACCGCTTCGCCCTCCATGACCGGCGGGCGCGTGAGGCCGTGGTTGACCGGATCGGTCTTGCCCTGCTGCAGGTACTGCCGGATCAAGACGTCGATCGGGCCGCCGTTCTCAGCGTGCATCATGATCAGCGCCCCCGAGTCGGCCGCCCGCTGCATCGCCTGGAAGATCGCGGC
>JALZDC010000077.1 GCA_030862755.1 Actinomycetota bacterium | reverse complement strand
GATCTGGGGAAACTCGTCGTGGCGCGGATCCAGGCGATCGAGGGCATCACCCGCACCCTGACTTGCCCGGTCGTCCATCTGTAGGATCGCAGCCCAGGCCGTCGACGGCGGCCGCTGATCGGTGATCGTCAGCCGCCCAGCTCTCGAACGCCCGTGCTCTTCCGCTCGGCTTCGTGCCGCTCGATCGCGAGATCCAGCAGACGTTGCACGAGCTCGCCGTACGGAAGTCCCGACGCCTCCCAGAGCTTCGGATACATGGAGATCGACGTGAACCCGGGGACCGTATTGACCTCGTTCAGCCACAGCTCGTCCTCGTCCCGGAGGAAGAAGTCCACGCGCGCCATCCCGGCGCACCTGACCGTCCGGAACGCAGCGACCGCGAGCCGCTGCACGTCCTCGAGCACCTCCGGTTTGAGATCGGCGGGAATCAGGAGCTGGGCGCCGTGCTCGTCGAGGTACTTGGCCTCGTAGTCGTAGAACTCGTGGCCGTCCGGCACGATCTCTCCAGCGACGGACGCCACCGGCTCGTCGTTGCCGAGGACCGCGCATTCGATCTCCCGGGCGCCCTCTGCGCTCTTCTCGACGAGGGCGTGGCGCGCGTATCGGAACGCCGCTTCGAGGCCCGCCGCCAGCTCCGTCGGCGTGTGCACCTTGGAAACCCCGACGGAGGAGCCGAGGGTGGCCGGCTTCGTGAACAACGGGTACCCGAGCGCCTCCGCCGACGCCTCCACCGGCTCTGGATCGTGGGCCCATTCCCTCTCGTGGACGGTGTCGAACGGACCCACCGGGAGACCGGCCTGCAGGAACAGGCGCTTCTGCACGTCCTTGTCGCTCGCGATCGCGGAGCCCAGCACCCCGGCGCCGACGTAGGGGACGCCGGCCAGCTCCAACAGTCCCTGAACGGTGCCGTCCTCCCCGAACGGACCGTGCAGGACCGGGAAGACCACGTCGATCGGTTCGCGCGACCCGTCTGCCGCTACGAGCTCCTTAGATCCCGCTTCCGCCGCGAGCTCGACGACCGTGCCGCTGCCCTCGGTCACCTCCGGCATCCTCCCGGTCTCGATGGGCAAGGCGGGCGGCCCTGACAGCCGGTGCCATCGCCCCTCGCGGGTGATCCCTATGGGCACCACGTCCGTCCGGTCGGGGTCGATCGCGTCGATCACGAACCGTGCGGAGATGCACGAGATCTCGTGTTCCGCCGATCTGCCTCCGAACAGGACCGCGACGCGACGGCGAGTCATGCCTTCTCGAGAGCTCGCGTGAAGTCCTCGATGAGGTCGTCGGGATCCTCCAGCCCGACGGCCACCCGCAGGAGACCGTCGCCGATGCCCGCACCTCGCCGGACATCGGGGTCGACCTGCCGGTGCGTGGTGGAGGCGGGGTGTGCGACCAGGGTCATGACGCTACCGAGGCTTCCCGCGATCCAACCGAGCTCGAGCGCCTCCGCGACACGGCTGCCGGCCTCGAGTCCACCGACGACTTCGAACGCGAGCGTCCCTCCGAACAGCCGCAGCTGGCGCTTCGCGAGCTCGTGCTGCGGGTGTGTGGCGAGCCCAGGGTAGTGGACGTGCTTGACAGACGGATGCGCGGCCAGGGCCTCTGCCAGCCGTCCCGCGGACGCGCAATGATGCTCCATCCGCAGGCTGAGAGTGGCCAGGCCCCGAAGGCAGAGCCATGCCTCGAGCGGCTGCATCGTGCCCCCGAGGTCGATCACGGTGTCGCGCAGCCTCCGGAAGAGGTCCTCGTTCGTGCAGGCGACGCCACCGATCAGATCCGCGTGCCCGCCGATGTACTTGGTCGCCGAGTGGATCGCCATGTCGAACCCGAGCGTTACGGGATTGCACAGGTACGGCGAGGCGAATGTGTTGTCGACCGCGGACAGAACGGCGGCCTCCCGGCACAGATCCGACAGCGCCGCCAGGTCAGGTATCGCCGTGGTCGGATTGACGATCGTCTCGCAGTAGAAGAGGTCAGCCCCCGGCAGCGCCGCTTGGACCTGATCGAGATCCGTCGGATCGACGAAGGTGGCTTCCACACCGAAGCGGGGCAGGATGTTCCGGAGCATCGAGACCGTGCCCCCGTAGAGCGCCGTACCCGCCACGACGCGGGAGCCGGCTCTCGCCAGGGTCAGGAAGAGCGATGAGATGGCCGCGAGGCCCGAGGCGAAACCGATCGCGGACTCCGTCTCCTCGAGGTCGGCCATCGCTGACTGGAACGCGTCGATCGTCGGGTTCCCGTACCCGCGGGAATAGACGTACCCGGGACCGTCGAACCGGATGGCCCGGGCGAACTCCTCATTCGTCTCGAAGCGGAACGTCGACGATTGGAAGATCGGCATGCTGCTCGACAACTGCTCGGGGGGCGGTGGCCTGTGGGTATGCACCGCACGCGTCTGGAAGCGCCGCCGCTTGGCCGGATCGCTCATCGACGGCAGCCTACTTCGTCCACCGCCGCGGATAGCGGTCCCGCAGGTCGACGACCAGGCGCGTGATCTCGTCCATCACCTGTGCCGTCAGTTCGCGGAGCGCCGCCTGCTCACCGTCGGGCGTGACCGGGAGATCGACAGGTTGCCCGACGGTCGTCCAGATCGGGCGACCGAACTTCAACGATCCCTTCCCGGACTTCTGCCAGACTGCCTGCGATCCCCAGCTGGCCATGGGGATGATCGGCACGCCCGACGCGAGCGCCAGGCGGACCACCCCGGTCTTACCCTCCATCGGGAGCCCGTCTTCCCGCTTCGTGACGGTCCCCTCGGGATACACGACGATCGCCTCCCCACGGCCCAGCGCGGCCACCGCTCGATCGAGCGACGACCTGTCACGCGTGCCGCGCGAGACCGGGATCTGGCCCGTCCCTCGCAAGGCCCTCCCCACGATCGGGATGCGGAAGAGGTCTTCCTTGGCGAGGAAACGGGGCCGGCGTCCGGCGCGCGCGATGGCATCGCCGTTGGTCAACGGATCGAGATAGGAGATGTGGTTGCAGGCGATGATCGCCGGCCCCGTCGACGGGATCCGGTCCAGGTGCTCTTGGGACAACCGGAACCAGAACCGGAGCGGCGGAAGGCACAGGGCCTTCACGAGGTGATACCAGGGTTCCGTCGGGCGCTCCCTCGATCGGAGGTCGTGAGGGTACCGCGGAGACTCGGCTAGGCTGGCGGGCTCGTGCGCGCCATCGCCCTCCCCGTCAAGTTGCTTGGCCACGCGAAATCCCGCCTGTCCTCGGTCCTGACTCCTCTCGAGCGTGGGGCGCTCGCCCTGGCGATGTACGAGGACGTCTTGGACGCGACGCTCGCCGTCGACGGCTGGGAGACGTGGGTGGTTTCACCCGACGAGAGCGTTCTCGAGATCGCATCGGGCCGTCGCGCCCATGGCATCTTCGAGGAGCGCCCCTCCCTCCGGTCGGCGATCCACCAGATCGAGGCCGAGGCCGCCGCTCGATCGACCGAAGCGCTGGCCATCCTCCACGCGGACACACCGCTCGCCACCTCCGCCGCGTTGAAGGCCGCGCTGCACACCCTCGGGCCGGTCGTGATCGCCCCCTCCGTCGACGAACGAGGGACCAACCTGTTGCTCCGGCGGCCTCCCCGAGCCATCCCCAGTCGATTCGGCCCCGACTCTTTCCGCCGGCACCTCGAGACGGCCGCCGAGCGTGGATTGCCAACCGCGGTCGTCGAGCGCGAGGAGCTGTCGTTCGACCTCGACGAGCCGGGCGATATCCTCACCGTGCTCGAGACGCGTCGCCCCGGCCGGACCCTGGACGTCTGTCGGGACATGGATCTCGCGGGGCGTCTCGCCGCGCGGACATGAGCGGGAGTGACTGTGGATCAGGGAACGATAAAGGACTTCGACGAGAGCGAGCGCACGGGAACCTTGCTCACCGACGATCGGACCGAAGTGACGATCGACGAGGGATCGCTCGAGGGTTCGGGGGTCCTCACGCTGCGTATCGGTCAACGCGTGAGGTTCGACACGGAGGATCGAGACGGCACGCCCGTGGCGAGGTCGCTGCGTCTCGTGACCTGGGACGAAGGGCCTGGGGACTGAGCTGATCGCTCCTCAGCCCGAGTTGTTGCCGAGTACCTGGTGACGGAAGTCCTTCCCGGGAGTGAACGAGGGGAGATCCCGCTCCGGGACCACGATCGGGACGTCGGGCTGCCGAGGGTTGCGCGCGATCCGACGGTTCCGATGCTTCCGTTCGAACGTCCCGAAGTCCGCAAGCGTGACGCGGTCGCCTTCCACCACGGTCTCGCGAACGGTGTCGATCGCCGCGTCGATCACGCGTCCGACCTCAGCCTTGCTCAGGCCCGTCTTCTTCGCGACCTCGGTGACCAAGCCGCCCTTGTTCATGGATACTCCCTCCAGGGTCGTCGTGGTTGCATCGAACGTATCGAACGCGGGCGGGAAGGGTCAACCGAGCCGGTGTGCGCGGGAAACGCTTTCGGGCTCTCGGCCGGGCCTTCCCCGCGGTCCCCGACCGGATCCTTAGCGGATGATCGGAGGGCCCTCCGGTAGACTGACCTCACCCTGGGGCGTGGTGTAACGGCAGCACGACAGGTTCTGGCCCTGTTAGTCGAGGTTCGAATCCTTGCGCCCCAGCTCCGCGCGTCGAGATCGTCAGGCGCTTAGAGACCCAAACCGACGAGCAGCCCGACCAGCACCACGGCGAGACTCATCCCGAACAGGGCCAGCGTCTGCCCGACCTCGCTCCGTAAGTCATCGTCGTCGTCACGAGTCTGCATACGGGCTTGATACCCGGATGTCGGTCGCTCCATACCCGGAGGTGTCGGATCGTTCCGGCGACGAACTTGAGATCATCCGCCGAACTCGGCCGGGATCCCTCTCGATCCGTGCTCACTCAGGCTGCCGTTAGCTGACGGCCCTTCGGATCCACGAGGTCCAGGACGGCCCGTTCCACGGCCGCCCGGACCCGATCATCGGTCAGGTCACGCCCACGCGGCAGATCGATCGTCTCTCCGTTCAGGAACCGGTCGATCACGCGGGGATCGATGTACGACGCTCGACAGACGGCCGGCGTGTTGCCGAGGGCCTGGGCCACCTCCTTGACGACGGTCGAGACCACGCGCTTGCGGGACGTGACCGAGGTGAGCCCCTCCTCCTCGGAGGCGAGGATCACGGCCGTCAGCACCGTGGCGTGCCACGTCCTGAAGTCTTTCGCGGAGATGTCCTCGTCCGCCAGATCCTTGAGATAGGCGTTGATGTCCTCGGAGCGGACGTCGCGCCACGCCTTCCCGTCCCGGAACGCGAGCAGCTCAGGTCCTCCTCCCTTGCGCCGAAGGAGACCGCTCGTGAGCCGTGCGAGCGCGGGGTCCCGGATCGTCTGGATCCGGCGCTGGCCTCCTTTCGCGGCGAAATCGAATCGGACCTCGTCGCCGGTCACGCGTGCATGGCTGCGCCTGATCGTCGCGAGTCCATACGAACCGTTCTCCTCCGTGTAGGCCTCGGAACCGATCCGGAAGAACCCGAGATCCAGGAGCCGTGTGGCGCCGGCGAGTGCCCGCTCGCGCGTCAGGCCGCGAGATGAGATGTCCCGGTCACAGACCTTCCTCATCGCTGGAAGGCGCCGCGCCAGCCGGAGGACGCGATCGAACTTCTGACGATCGCGGCGGGTACGCCAGTCGTCGTGGTAGAGGTACTGCTTCCTCCCGGCCGCGTCGGTGCCCACCGCCTGGAGGTGTCCACGTTCATCCGGGCAGATCCATACGTCCTCCCAGGCGGGCGGGATCGCGAGCGAGCGGATCCGCTCCCGCGTCGCGTCGTCGCGAACCGGCTGCCCATTTGGGTGGACGTACGTGAACCCGCGTCCCTGCCGTCGCCGCGAGATGCCCGGTCCCGTGCATCGCACGCGTTTGAGGGCGCTCATCCGTCTCTGCCCTCCCCCGCTCGTTCCTCGAACCTCACATCCACCTGCTCCTCAGGACGTGCCCGCTCCTCCTCGACCTGGCTCGCGAGCACCTTCCTGTCCTCACTCGCGAGCGGGGGCGCGATCAACGCCCGGGGCCAAAGGCGGCGAACCCGGACCACGTTGACCTCGCCGGCCAACAGGAAGAGCTGTGCGACGAGGTAGATCCATGCGAGCAGGCCGATCACGGTCGCGAAGAACCCGTAGATCGCGGAAGCCTGACCGATCTGGCGATCGACGACCCACCTGCCCACCATCAGCAGCACCGTCCAGCCGATCGCGGCGACGATCGCGCCGGGCAGCACTTGTCGCCACGTGATGGTCGCCGCGGTCAAGACGCGGAACGCGAACGCGAACACCCCAACCGACACGAGCACCAAGCCCACGATCGAGATCACGCGCAGCAGCATGACGGCCCATCCCGTTTCCGTTCCTGTTCCTGCCAGGAAGGTCGAGAGGACGAGAGATGCAGCGAAGACGAACAGGAGCAGGAACGCGCGTATCATCCGCCCCAGTAGACCGGGTCGGTCGACGCGTGGCACGTCCCAGATGTCGTCCATCGCTTGCTGCGCCGCGGCAACGACCGCCGTCCCGGTCCACAACGCGCCGACGATGCCGACGGTCAATGCGACCGGCGAACCGGCGAGCTGGTTGACGCTGTCGTCGATCGTCTCCCCGATCTCCGCCCCCACCACGGGGAACTGTTCCAGGACGTTGTCGATCAGGCGCTGCTGGAGTTCGGGGTCTCCCCGTAGCACGAAGGCCGCGACGGTTGCGAAGACCAGCAGGAGCGGAAATAGCGAGAAGAACCCGTAGTACGCGATCAATGCCGCGAGCTGACTCGCGCGATCGTCCCCGAACTTCTTGAGGACGGCGAACGGGAAGGCGAGGACCGTGTGCGTCCGCTGAAGGTCGTCCGCGCGGCGCAGCATCCGCTGCGGCGCGCCTCCTCTCGCTGCCGTCATGACGGGATTCCTTCCCCGGCCCCATCGGCGTCAAACGCTGAGGTCGAGACGGATACGGCTGGGTACCCTGTCATCATGACGATCGTCCATACCGCCGGTTCCGGAGGGCGCTGTCCTGTCTGCGGTGAGGGAACCCTCGCGGACATCGACTTCGACGGAGACGACCAGTTCCAAGACCCCGAGAGCCGCCAGGTGGATACGTACACCTGCGGCCACGAGGTACCGCGGGCGCCGCTCGAGGTCGCCGATACGGACCGATTGGATGTCGAGCAGCGGACCTCGGAAGAGGTCGCCGCGCCAACCCCGGAAGACGAATGAGGGGGCCTCAGGGACCGCGTGACCGGACGCGGGTCGGCGCAGCCGTGCCCTGAATCTCTTCCGCCGTTCCCTGCGCCTCCGCGGAAGGCTCCGCGGAGGCGGAGGAAGTGGGCACGGGCGAGGACGAGGGTTCTGGAGGAGGCTCCGCTGCCGGAGACGGCTCGGGCGAGACGGACGGCTCCGATGACGGTGAGGGAGGCGCGGGGGGCCGAGTCGGCGCCGGAGCTGGAGGAGC
>JALZDC010000427.1 GCA_030862755.1 Actinomycetota bacterium | reverse complement strand
GGCCTCCTTCGACCCGGAGGTCACCGCCTTCCTGTCGTGCTGGGTCTACGAGGAGCTCTGGCACGGGGAGGCGTTCAGCCGCTTCCTGGGGGAGGCCGGTTACCGCGTGCCACCCTCGTACGAGCACGTGGCGGGCGACGCCCCGTTCCCCACCCGCTTCGACCGTAACCAGTGGATCCGACGGAAGTTCGGGACGAAGGGATACGTCTCCCATATGGGCACGCTGCTCGGCTCGGCGTTGTTCCGGGACTTCGTCGCGGTGCACATGACCTGGGGTGCCGTGAACGAGCTGGGAACGCTGAACGGCTACCACCGCATCATCGCGAAGACCGAGCACCCCGTCCTGATCCAGCTGCTCCAAGCGATCATCAAGGACGAGCGGCGGCACTTCGCGTTCTATCGAGCCCAGGCCAGGATGCGCCTCGCACGATCGAAGCAGGCCCGGACGATCACCCGGTGGGCGCTCGAGCACCTGTGGGCTCCGGTCGGCACGGGCGTCAGACCGCAGTCGGAGACCGACTTCGTGATCCACACCCTCTTCGGCGATCCCGAGGGGGTGGTGGCCGTCAAGGAGATGGAGAGCACGCTCGGGGGGCTGCCGGGGCTCCAGGGGAGCCGATTCCTCTCCGATGCGCTCGAAGCAGCGGCCAGGCGTCTCGGCAAGCGACTCGGGGTCGGATGACAGGCCCTCAGTTCCGCGGACGGACCCTGGTGCCCCCCGCGGTGTCCATGACTTCGAGCCCCAGCGCCTGCAGCTCGTCGCGGAGCTCGTCGGAGCGCGCGTAGTCCTTCGACGCTCGCGCCTCGTCCCGCTCCGCCACGAGCCGCCGCATCTCCTCGGTCGGCTCCCAGCCGGCCCGCGCCTCGCGCTCCAGATCGAGACCGAGGACGTCGTCCCATGACGCGAGCAGGGCGCGCTTCTCCCCGAGGGGCACATCGGTCGAACGGTCGAGGTCGTTGACGATGCGGACCGCGGAGGGCATGTCCAGGTCGTTCGCCAGCGCCGCTTGGAAACGAGCGCCGAACTCCTTCGCCGCCAGGCCCAGATCGGAGGAGGGCTCACCCCACTCGGCCAGGTGACGCCGGAGCTGCTTCACGCGCTGGTCCGCGGTCTCCATCACCTCCCAGGTGAAGTCCATCTCGGATCGGTAGCGCGTCTGGAAGGTGAGCCACCGGAAGGCGAGAGGATCGAGGCCACGCTCGACGAGCTCGGCTGCGCGGATCACGTTGCCGGTCGACTTCGCGATCTTCTGGCCCGTCAGCCGCAGGAATCCGCCGTGCACCCACGTGGAGACCACCTGGTGGCCGACGGCGCCTTCGGATTGCGCGATCTCGTCTTCGTGATGGGGGAACTTCAGGTCGTTCCCGCCGGTGTGGATGTCGAACCGGTCGCCCAGGTACTTCATCGACATCGCGGAGCACTCGATGTGCCAACCCGGGAAGCCCTCGCCCCACGGGCTCGGCCACTTCATCAGCCGCCCGGAGCCCGCCACCTTCCACAGGGCGAAGTCGGCCGTGTGGCGCTTCGCGGGGTCCGTCTCGAGGTCCCGATGGCCCGCTTTCAGCTTGTCGAGCGTGTTCCCCGAGAGCTTCCCGTACCCCGGGAAAGTCGTGACGTCGTAGTAGACGGAGCCCGAGTCCGCGACGTAGGCGTGCCCCCGTTCGACGAGTGTCTGCGTGAGCTCGATCATCTCGGGGATGTGGTCCGTCGCCTTCGGCAGGATGTCCGGCAGGCGGATGCCGATCGCCTGCATGTCCTCGAGGGCCTCTTGCGTGTACTTCTCAGCGATCTCGAGCGGCTGCAGTCCCTCGTCCTCGGCGGCGAGCAGCATCTTGTCGACGGCCTCGGCCGAGGACTCGTCGGTCATGTGGCCGACGTCGGTGATGTTCTGCACCTGCGTGACCCGATAGCCCTCGAACTCCAACGCGCGCCTGACCAGGTCGGCGAGCAAGAACGTCCGGAGGTTCCCGAGGTGCACGTTGCGGTAGACGGTGGGGCCGCACGTGTAGATCTTCACCCGGCCGGGTTCGACCGGGACGACCTCCTCGACATCTCGCGTGAGCGTGTTGTAGAGACGCACGCACCAATCCTAGCGGCGACCGCCCGCTGGACGGCTCCGCTCACTCTTCGCTCGGTTCTGTATCCCCGATGCGCTGCCGCTGCTCGCTCCGGCCGTTGCCCGACACCGGCTGCACCGCGACGAGGGCTCCCACGGGCGGAGGCGGAACCGGGATCGGGATGCTGCCCTCGACTCCGCCGTGTTGCCGGTGCGCGGCGGTGCACGCGGCATGGTAGCTCTCGAGCTCTTCCAGGAACCGAGCGTCGTGATACCGACGCCCGTCGATGTTGGGCCCCTCGCGACCTTCGATGATGGCTTCGACATCGTCGCCGGTGATCGTCTTGAACGCCTCCAGGGCATGGGCGACCGTGAGCACGTCGTGGCGATGCTCTTCGAGAAGGGCCATCGTCCTGTCGTAGAGCTCCTTCAGTTTGCCCTCGATCGACTTGCCGAACTCCGTGTCGAACAGAGCCCGGTCGGCCCCGGTCTCCGCGGGCTGTACCGGCCCCCGAAGACCGGCCAGCGTGACCGAGCGCGAGGCGATGGTCTCTCCCATGGCGAAGTAGGCGAGCATCTGCGTCGTCAGCGCAGTGGCCCCGCGCATGTCACCGCCCACCCCCGTGGAGTGATCGCCGTCGAAGAAGAGTCGCTCGCCCGCGAGCGAGGCGAGGAACGTGATCACATCGATCTCTCGTTCGGAACGCCATTGGACGAACTGGTCCTCCGGCGGGATCGAGGAGACGAAGCCGCCGACGTCGCCGCGACGCTCGATCGTGGCCAGGTCGATCGTCATGTGCTTCCGGAGGTGATAGGCGGCCACGGCGTGACAAGCCTCGTGGACCGCCACCGCGTGACGCTCTCTCTCGATGTACTCATGGTCGTCGGGCAACCCATGTTGCTTCACGTGCTTCGCCTTCACGACGTCGGTCCAGCCGACCCGGTCGCGACCGTCGCGGATCGCGATCACGAGTGACTCGTTCACGATGTCCTTCATGTCCGCGCCGCCCGCGTACGGCGTGATCGTCGCGAGCTTCGTGATCTCGTCGTCAGTGAGTCCGTGGTTCACCTTGTCGAAGTAGTAGCGGTACGTCGCGACGCGGCCTTCCAGCTGCGGATACCCGACCTTGAACTTCCGGTCGATGCGTCCGGGCCGGAGCATCGCTTCGTCGAGCACGTGCGGTTGGTTCGTCGCGAAGATGTGGAGGATCCGGTACCGGGGCGGGGGCTTCGGCTTCATGCCCAGGAGCCGCCGGAGACGGTTCGTGAGTCCCCGGGGCTTCTTCAGGCCGTCCATCTCGGAGAGGAGCGCCTGCAGCGTTCCCATGCCGCCGCCGCCCATGCCTCCCATGATGATCCGCTCGGTCTGCCCTCCTCCGAAGGGGGCTAGCTCGAAGACGGTGTTGCGACCCGCATCGGAGACGTAGCCCATCCCGTTGCACGTGAGGGCGTTCGTCCACGGCGTGACCGCCGGGCTCATCGCCCAGCCACCCTGCGGACCCACGTTGCCGCGGTTGCCGAGGGAGTCCGCCTCGTCGATGAACACGATCACACCGCCGTAGCGCGTCGCGAGCTTGCGGAGCTTCCGGTACAGGGATTTGACCTTCAGGATGCCGACACCCATGAACATGTTGATGAAGGCACCCGGCTCGACGAAAACGAAGGGCTTCGCCGTCTCGCCCGCCACCGCTTGGGCCATGAGGGTCTTGCCGGTTCCCGGGGGGCCCCAGAGGAGGAGACCGCCGGGGACGTAGCCGCCGCGCTTCTCGATCGCCTCTGGGTCCTCCAGGAAGATGATGTTCTCCTTCACCCGTTCGAGGACGGCGTCCTGCCCCTTGACGTCGGAGAATCGGGTGTCGATGTCGTCGGGCATGTAGACCTCGGTGCCACCCCGCGACATGAACCAGAAGATCCCGCCGATCTGGAGGATCCCGAACGACATGATGAACAGGAAGTAGACGATCTGACCGAACGTCTGCTTGATGATGCCGGGGAGCCGGAACCACGCCTCCAGAGCGTTGACCTGATCTCCCGGCGTGCTGATGAACGCTGCGATGATCGCCCCCAGGATCCAGCCGAACACGAGGAGCCGGACGAGCCGGCCCAGCCGGAACCGGACGAACGGGTTGATCTTGCCGAGCGCGTCCTCCTCTCGGTCGAGCATCCTTCGCCAGAAGCGGTAATAGCCCTTCGACTGCTCCTGGAGGTAGTAGTGGAGCTGACGGAGCACCTCGATCGCCGCGAGGGCGAGGAGCCACCAGCGCTTGCCCACCTGATCCTGGAGCGCGCTGCGGAACGACATGTTGCTCGCCGAGACGTCGGCGATGACGAGGACGAGGAACGCACCGAGGAGGAAGACCAGCAGGCGGATCCGGTCCCAGAAGTGCGCCGGCGTCCGGTATTCGCGCTCGGATTCCTTGGGTCGGCTCGTGAACTCGAAGCGATGTCTCGGCTGGGTGTCCGGGTTGCTCGGCATGGGGACCTCTCATCCGTCGGGGACCGGTGTATCCGACCATTATGGGACTTCGGCCGGGGAAGTTGGACCCCTGAAGGACAACGCTCAGGTCGGCAGCGGGCGGTCCTCGAAGGGGATCGACAGGGCGATCGTGGTGTTGGTGGTGACGCCCGCCTTCTCGCGGAGCCGCCTGATCAGCTCTTCGAGGTCACCGGTCGTCCGGGTCCGGACCTTGAGGACGTAGTTCGCCTCTCCGGCGACCGAGTAGCAGTCCTCGACCTCAGGGAGTTCACGGACGCGCGCCGGCAGGTCGTCCGGCTGATGCGGATCCAGGGGCGTGACGGCGATCAGGGCGGTCACGAACAGGCCGACCGCCTCCGGGTGGACGATGGCGCGGTAGCCGCGGATCACTCCGTGATGCTCGAGCTTCCGGACCCGATCGTGCACCGCGGAGGCCGAAAGACCCACCCTGGCCCCCACGTCCGCGTACGTTGCCCGCGCATCGTCCTGGAGCGCGGTGAGGATGGCGAGATCCCGTTCATCAAGCACGCGAGCATGCTCCCACAGTGTGCGGGGGAACGAGATATCCCCGTGACGGCCGATTGCCCGGCGGCGCCGGGCGAGGGTACGTTCACCGCCTCCTCCTTCCGATCCCCGGAGGAGGTTCCTGTTCGATTGGACCAGCATCCGACGCGACCGCGGGCGAGGACCGATGCCGCGGGACCCCGCTTCGAACCGACCCCCAAGCCCGGCGGCGGCCTCCGATGGCTCACCCGACTCGATCCGGCCGGCGACGCCGAGTACCGGGCCGCCGTCGGCCCGCTCGCCGGCCGGATCGAGCGAGCCCTCGGACCGGAGGTGTTCGCTCTCCGCTCGCGTCCGGCATCCGGCGGATGGAGGCTCGCGCCCTGGGGTCCGGCCCGCTCCGCATGGCGAAAGGCGCTGAGGGGGATCGTTCGCGAGGCGCCTCCGGGAACGGCGTTCGCCGTCGCCGACGTCCGCGACTGCTACGGATCGATCTCGCCCGAGACGATCGCCGGGCTTCTCGGGCCGGAGGCCGCGCACGCCAT
>JALZDC010000419.1 GCA_030862755.1 Actinomycetota bacterium | reverse complement strand
GTCCTGACGGTCGTCGTGGTTGCGGTGGTCCTGACCGTGACCAGTGGGCTCGAGTACCTCTTCACGGAGCGCCACCGCACGGAGACGGGGTGAGGGCGGAGATCGTCGCCGTCGGGACCGAGCTGCTCCTCGGTCAGATAGCGAACACCAACGGCCGGTGGATGTCGGAATCGCTCGCCGCCGTCGGCGTGGATGTCTTGCGCCACCAGACCGTGGGGGACAACCTCGAGCGGATCGTCGAAGCCTTGCGGCTGGCCTCTTCCCGCTCCGACGTCGTGATCGTGACCGGTGGGCTCGGGCCGACACAGGAGGACATCACACGTGACGCGTTCGGCGTCCTTCTGGGCGCCCACATGGTCCGACATCCGGAGCTCGTGAAGATGCTTCGGGACAAGTTCCGCTCGTTCGGCCGGCGAGAGATGCCCGAGAGCAACCTCCGACAGGCCGACGTTCCCGAGGGCGCGACCTACATCCCGCCAAGCCGCGGGACCGCGCCGGGGCTTGCGGCGGAGCTGTCCGGCGGCGTGCGGGTCTACGCCGTACCGGGCGTGCCGGAAGAGATGGTCGAGATGATGGAGGGGACGATCCTTCCGGAGCTGACATCAGCGACCGGGTCCGGTGTGGTCCGCTCTCGCATCCTCCGGTGTGCCGGGATCGGTGAGTCGGCCCTCGCGGAGCGGGTCGACGACCTGTTCTCGGGCTCGGCCAATCCGACGATCGCGTTCCTCGCGTCGTCGGGCGAGGTGAAGGTTCGGATCACGGCGAAAGCCATGACGGTGAGGGAGGCCGACGCGCTGATCGAGCCGGTCGCCGAAGAGATCCGGCGACGGCTCGGCGACGAGGTATTCACCGTGGCGGACGAATCGCTGGAGGAGGCCGTAGTCCGCCTGCTTGCGGGCTCGCGCGAGAGGCTCGCGTGCGCGGAATCGATCACGGGCGGGGGAGTGGGGGCCCGGATCACGAGCGTACCGGGCGCCTCCGGGGCCTTCATCGGTTCCGCGGTGGTCTACGCGAACGAGGCGAAGACAGGTGTGCTCGGCGTCTCGCCTCACACGTTGGAGGGTCCCGGGCCCGTCAGCGAGGAGTGCGCGCGGGAGATGGCCGCAGGGGCGCGGCGGGTCTTCGGTGCCGACCTCGGGCTTGCCCTGACGGGAGCGGCCGGTCCGGAACCCCACGGCGGCGCACCTGCCGGTCTTGTCTGGATCGCGCTCGAAGGCGACGACGTGACGCACGCGCGGAGCTTGCAGGTGCCGGGCGAGCGAGATCGCGTTCGCCGGTGGGCGGAGCAGGCGGCGCTCGATCTCGTCCGTCGTCACCTGGAGGGCCGGCCGCTCCCCGCCTCCGATCGTCTGATCTGATGGCTCGGGATCGGGCATCCCGCCCCGAGGCGAAGCCGCTTCGGCTCTTCGTCGCGGTGGAGGTCCCGGAACCGGCCAAGGATACGGTCGAACGAGCCTTCGCGCCGTGGCGAGAGGAGTTCCCCAAGGCGCGCTGGGCGCCGCGCGAGAATTGGCACGTCACGCTGAAGTTCCTCGGCCGGACCTGGCCGCGACTCGCGGACTGGGTGCAGCGGCAGGTAGGGGCGGCGGCGGCCGAGGTGCCGCGGTTCACGGTCAGGCTGCAGGGCGTCGGTAGCTTCCCCTCGGTCGAGAGAGGCCGGGCGCTCTGGGCCGGGTTCGAAGACACCGATCGCATCACAGACCTCGCAACCGGGATCGAGGATGCGCTGGCGGAGGAGTTCCCAGCCGAGAAGCGTCCGTTCCATCCGCACCTCACCGCGGCCCGAAGCGAACCGCCCGTGAATCTGCCTCCGGAGTTCGCTGAAACCTCGCTTGTCACGGAGGAGTGGGAGGTCGATCACGTGGTCCTGTTCCGGAGTCACCTTCGGCGGCCGGCGCCCCTGTACGAGCCGCTGGCCCGCTTCTCGCTGGGCGGCTAGATGCCGGACTCGGGCGCTGGAGCTTGCCCCCCGTTGCGGGTTAAGCCCCTGATCCCACCTGTTCTCACACGGACACTTGGGTCCAGCTTCGCGACGGATAGGTTGACGGTCCCAATCGGCCCAGCGCTCGCGCAGCCGGAGAGTCGCCAGGCGAGCCATCAGATCCAGCTCTGAAACGTAGGCGTTGCGGATCCGTACCGGGTACATCCAGATGCTTGAGTCTCGGATGCTTTTGTGGACACTGTCCGTCCGCTGGGCGAAGGGGTGTGGCTGGAGGTTTCAAGCGTGACAGCTCCTTGCGTTCGAACACCTGTTCGACTAACCTCGGGTCGCGGCATTCACGCGGAATGACAGAGGTGTAACTTATGTCGGAGTCGCTCGCTAATCTCCACTCGTCGCTTGCACAGGCACTCTCCCGGCCCCCCTCCGGGCGGGGCAGGGGCACGAAGGAGGGGAACGTGGACCGGGACAAGATGCTTGACGTCACGCTGCAGCAGATCGAGAAGCAGTTCGGGAGAGGCGCCGTCATGAAGCTCGGCGAGCACCCGATGGGGGCGGGCATCACCGTCATCCCCACGGGCTCGCTGGCATTGGACCTTGCGCTCGGGGTCGGAGGGATCCCGAAGGGCCGCGTCGTCGAGGTGTTCGGTCCGGAGGGTTCGGGCAAGACCACCGTGTGCCTGCACATCATCGCGGAGGCGCAGGCGAAGGGCGGCATCGCCGCCTTCATCGACGCCGAGCACGCGCTCGATCCCACCTACGCGCGAGAGCTTGGCGTGAACATCGACGAGCTGCTCGTGTCCCAGCCGGACTCCGGCGAGCAGGCGCTCGAGATCGCGGACATGCTGGTCCGCTCCGCGGCGCTCGACCTCGTGGTTATCGACTCGGTGGCGGCGCTGGTGCCGCGCGCCGAGATCGAGGGCGAGATGGGCGACACCCACGTCGGCCTGCAAGCGCGGTTGATGTCGCAGGCGATGCGGAAGCTCTCGGGCTCGCTGTCTCGGTTCGACACCACCGCGATCTTCATCAACCAGCTGCGGGAGAAGATAGGGATCATGTTCGGATCACCTGAAACGACCCCGGGCGGGCGGGCCTTGAAGTTCTACTCGACGATCCGGCTCGACGTTCGCAAGATCGAGAACCTGAAGGACGGCACCGAGGTCGTGGGCTCACGCACGCGGGTCAAGATCGTGAAGAACAAGGTCGCCCCGCCTTTCCGGCAGTGCGAGTTCGACATCATGTACGGCAAGGGCATCTCCAAGGAGGGCTCGCTCATCGACGTCGGCGTCGACCTGGAGATCGTGAAGAAGTCGGGCGCGTGGTTCACCTACGAGGGCGACCAGCTCGGCCAGGGCCGGGAGAACGCCCGGCAGTTCCTCGCGGAGCACGTCGACCTCAGAGATGAGATCGAGCGGAAGGTGCGTGAGGCCGTCGGTCTCACCTCCTTCGGCGAGGCCGACGATGAGCCGATCACGATCGGCGAGGCCGAGGCGCCTCCGCCGGAGGAGCCGCCGATGGAGGAGCCCACGCCGGCCGCGAAGCCGAAGAGCGGATCTCGGTCGTAGCCGAGCATCCGGTGGCCCGTCCTCGCGAGCCCAAGAACCCGAAGAGCTGCCAAGAGCGTGCCCTCGGGCTCCTGGCCGTACGTCCCCGGAGTCGCAGGGAGCTGGAAAGGCGCCTCCTGGCGGCTTCGTTCGAGCCGGAGGAAGTCCGGGACGTCCTCACCCGGCTGGAGCGGGTCGGGCTCGTGGACGACGAGGCATTCGCCCGCCAGTACGCGGAGCACCGCTTCGGTAGCCGCAAGGAGGGCAGCCGGGGCGTGGAGCGGGGACTCCGGGCGGCCGGCATCGCCCCTGCCTTGGCGGCCACCATGGCCGAGGAGACCCCTGATGACGACGAGGAGCGGGCCGCCGAGCTGGCCCGATCGCGTGCCTCCAGGCTCACGGGGGTCGCACCCCAGAAGGCCTTCGCTCGGCTCTCCTCCCTGCTGATGCGCAGGGGCTACAGTCCTGAGATAGCCCGCAGCGCAGCCCGGATGGCGCTGGATATCGCGTTCCACGAGGAGTAGCAACCTTGTTTCCGAGGGCCGGCGGCCGTAGCATCGAGGAAACGAGAGGAATCGATCTCCCGAATCCATCCCAACGAACGACCGAAGGGCTCCAGTGACCGAGTTCGACATCGACCCGACCACCCGGTGCGACCCCGCATGTGCTCTGAGAAGGGGTCGGCGCCACTAGCCTTCGGCCGAACAACCGGATCGGGGACCGAGATCCCTCTCCCGAGACATCGGGAGGAACGATGGAAGCCGTCATCGCCGGCCTCCTCGGCCTGGTGGCCGGGGCGGCCGTGGGATTCGTCGTCCGTAACGCGATCGGAGCGTCCAGTGCGCGCTCCGCCGAAGCGCAAGCCAAGAAGTTCCTGCTCGAAGCCGAGGAGGCGGCCGCCAAGACCCGATCCCAGGCGCTCAAGGAATCCAAGGACGAGGCCGCCCGGATGAGGCGGGAGACCGAGGAGGACCTGAAGCATCGCCGAGAGGAGGTGGCCCGCCTCGAGCGCCGGATCACAGAGACGGAGGGCGACCTCCGCGATCGCGGCCAGCGGATGGATGCCCGAACCGCCGAGCTCAAGGAGCGCGAGGACAAGCTGACCTTCGTCCGCGAACAGCTCGAGAAGGCGACCGACCAGCACAAGATCCAGTTGGAGCGGATCGCGGGGATGACCTCGGGGGAGGCCAAGGAGCAGCTGGTCTCGCAGGTGATCGACGAGGCGAAGCGCGGCGCGATGGCGCAGGTGCGCGAGATCGAACAGCGAGCGCGCGAAGAAGGTGAGGAGCGGGCCCGGAAGATCGTGACCATCGCGATCCAGCGCATCGCGTCGGAGCAGACCGCCGAGTCGAGCGTCAGCGTGTTCACGCTCCCGAGCGAAGACATGAAGGGGCGGATCATCGGTCGCGAGGGCCGGAACATCCGCGCGTTCGAGGCCGCGACGGGTGTCAACATCATCATCGACGACACGCCCGAGGCCGTCGTGCTGTCGTGCTTCGATCCCGTGCGTCGCGAAGCGGCCCGTATGACACTCGAGAAGCTCGTGCAAGACGGTCGGATCCAGCCGGCCCGCATCGAGGAGGTCCACGAACGATCGATGCGGGACCTCGAGGAGCAGATCCGGAAGTCCGGTGAGGACGCGGTTGCCGAGGTCGGCTTGACCGACGTCCATCCGGAGCTGATCAAGCTGTTGGGCCGCCTCCAGTTCCGCACGAGCTACGGCCAGAACGTCCTGAAGCACCTCGTCGAGTCCGCCCACATCGCCAGCGCGCTGGCGGCGGAGATCGGCGTCGACCCCACGATCGCGAAGCGAGGCGCCTTCCTCCACGACATCGGGAAGGCCGTCACGCACGAGGTCGAGGGGTCACATGCGATCATCGGAGCCGAGATCGCTCGGCGACTGAAGGAGGACCCGGAGGTCGTGCACTGCATCGAGTCCCACCATGGCGAGGTCGAGCAGCGGACGGTCCACGCGGTGCTCGCCCAGATCGCCGACTCGATCAGCGGCGGCCGACCCGGCGCGCGCCGAGAGTCGCTCGAGACCTACATCAAGCGCCTGGAGCGGCTGGAGGAGATCTGCACGGCGCACGAGGGTGTCGAGAAGGTCTTCGCGATGCAGGCCGGGCGCGAGGTGCGGGTCATGGTCACTCCGGGGAACGTCGACGACCTCCAGGCGCAGACGATCGCACGCGACATCGCGAAGCAGGTGGAGGAGGAGCTGCAGTATCCCGGGCAGATCAAGATCTCGGTGATCCGGGAGACCCGAGCCACCGAGTTCGCCCGGTAGCCTGGTGA
>JALZDC010000416.1 GCA_030862755.1 Actinomycetota bacterium | reverse complement strand
ACCGCACGCTCTCGATCTCCCCCAAGGTCGAGGACCCCGCCTTCCGCACGATCACGTTCGATGAGCTCACGGCCGGCTACGCCGAGCAGATGCGCGGGTTGGTGGACGGGGGCGTCGACGTGCTCCAGATCGAGACGATCTTCGACACCCTCAACGCCAAGGCGGCGATCGCCGCCGCCGAGGACGTCGCTCCGGACACGCCGCTCTGGCTCTCATTCACGGCCGTCGACCAGAGCGGCCGGAACCTGTCCGGACAGACCGCCGAAGCGTTCTGGCTCTCGATCGAGCACGCGGAGCCCATGATCGTCGGCGTGAACTGTTCTCTCGGAGCGGCCCAGATGCGGCCGTATCTCGAGGCCCTCTCCCGCATCGCTCCCACGTACACGGCTTGCTACCCCAACGCCGGGCTCCCCAACGCGATGGGACTCCACGACGAAGACCCCGAGACGACCAGCGGCTACGTCGGCGAGTTCGCGCGGGCCGGGCTCGCGAACGTGCTCGGCGGGTGCTGCGGGACCACCCCGGAGCACATCCGACAGATCGCGGACGCGGTCCGCGACGTGCCCCCGCGCCAGGTCCCCACCCCCGCGGAGACCTTCACGTCGTTCAGCGGGCTCGAGCCCTTCGTCGTCCGCCCGGACACCGGATTCGTGATGGTGGGCGAGCGCCAGAACATCACGGGCTCGAAGAAGTTCCGCAGGCTGATCGAGAGCCAGGACTACCAGGCCGCGGTCGACATCGCGCGGGAGCAGGTGCAGAACGGCGCGAACCTCCTCGACGTCAACATGGACACCGACCTGCTCGACGGCCCGCAGGCGATGACGACCTACCTGAACCTCCTGGCGACGGAGCCGGAGGTGGCCCGCGTCCCGATCATGGTGGATTCATCCAACTGGGACGTGATCGAGGCCGGCCTGAAGTGCGTCCAGGGCAAGGGCGTCGTGAACTCGATCAGCATGAAGGAAGGCGAGGAGGACTTCCTCGACAAGGCCAGGCGGGTGAAGCGTTACGGCGCGGCCGTCGTGGTGATGGCGTTCGACGAGCAGGGCCAGGCCGACACCGTCCAGCGCAAGGTCGAGATCTGCGAGCGCGCCTACGGGCTGCTCACGGAACGGGCCGGCTACGACCCGTCGGTCATCATCTTCGACCCGAACATCCTGGCGATCGCCACCGGGATGGAAGAGCACGCGGACTACGCCAGGGCGTTCATCGACGCGACCCGGATCATCAAGCGACGACTTCCCGGCGTGAAGGTCTCGGGCGGTGTCTCCAACCTCTCGTTCGCCTTCCGCGGGAACGACGTCGTCCGCGAGGCGATGCATTCGGCGTTCCTGTACCACGCCCGCCAGGCCGGGCTCGACATGGCGATCGTGAACGCGGGGCAGCTCCCGGTCTACGACGACATCCCGAACGACCTCAAGGAGCACGTCGAGGACCTGATCTTCAACCGGCGGCCCGACGCGACCGAACGGATGCTCACCTTCGCGCAGACCGTCAAGGGCGAGTCGATGCGGACGGAGCAGGACCTCTCGTGGCGTGAGGGCTCCGTGGAGGAGCGGCTCTCGCACGCCCTCGTCCACGGGATCGACGCCTTCATCGAGGAGGACGCGGAGGAGGCCAGGCAGCGATTCGACCGGCCGCTCGATGTGATCGAGGGCCCGCTGATGGACGGGATGCAGATCGTCGGCGACCTCTTCGGCGCCGGGAAGATGTTCCTCCCGCAGGTCGTCAAGTCGGCGCGTGCGATGAAGAAGGCGGTCGCCTACCTCGAGCCGTTCATGCAGGAGGAGAAGGAGCGACTGGGACTGGTCGGCTCCGCGCAGGGAACGATCGTGACGGCCACGGTGAAGGGCGACGTCCACGACATCGGCAAGAACATCGTGGGCGTGGTCCTCGGCTGCAACAACTACCGGGTCGTGGACCTGGGGGTGATGGCGCCCGCGGAGACGATCCTCGACACCGCAGGGCGGGAAGATGCCGACGTGATCGGGCTCTCGGGGCTGATCACGCCGTCCCTTACCGAGATGGTGAACGTGGCCACCGAGATGAAGCGGCGCGGGATCACGCTCCCGCTGCTCATCGGCGGCGCCACCACCTCGAAGCAGCACACGGCCGTGAAGATCGCGCCGGCCTACGCGGAGCCCGTCGTCCACGTCGTGGATGCCTCCCGGGTGGTCGGGGTGATGAGCGCCCTGCTCGACGGGCCCCGGAAGGCGAAGCTGGACGCCGAGAACCGGAAGGAACAGGAGCGGCTCCGGAAGCTCCACGAGGAGAAGCTGAAGACCCCGCTCCTGCCCTATCGCAAGGCGCTCGGGAACCGCCTCCAGGTGGACTGGCGGCAGGACGACAGCCCGCCGCCACCGTTCGTCGGGACCCGGACGGTCGAGCCCAAGCTCGCGACGCTCCGCGACTACATCGACTGGACGTTCTTCTTCACCGCCTGGGAGCTCAAGGGGAGCTACCCGCAGATCCTCGACCACCCCGAGATGGGTGAGACCGCTCGTGAGCTGTTCCAGGTCGGGAACGAGGTGCTCGACCGCATCGTGTCGGAGCGCCTCCTCGAGGCCCGCGGCGTTTACGGGTACTTCCCGGCCCACGCCGAGGGCGACGACATCGTTCTCGAGGGCGGGTACGTGTTCCACTGCCTCCGCCAGCAGGCCGAGCGTGGTGAGGGCGAGCCCAACAAGTCCCTCGCGGACCTCGTCGCCCCTCTCGAGTCCGGTGTCCGGGATCACGTGGGCGCCTTCGCCGTGTCCGCCGGCTTCGGCGCCGACGAGCTGGCCAAGGTCTACGAGGCCGAGAACGACGACTATCGCGCGATCGTGGCGAAAGCCCTCGCCGACCGCCTCGCCGAGGCGTTCGCCGAGTACCTCCACGAACAGGTCCGACACGAGTGGTACGCGCCGGACGAGAAGCTCTCCGCCGAGGAGCTCATCAAGGAGCGATACCGCGGAACCCGGCCTGCGTTCGGCTACCCCGCGTGCCCGGACCACAGCGAGAAGCGGACGCTGTTCGAGCTGCTCGACGCGAGCGAGGCCGCGGGCATCGATCTCACGACGTCATGCGCGATGATGCCCGCCGCGAGCGTCAGCGGCCTGTACCTGGCGCACCCCGCGGCCCGCTACTTCCACGTGGGGAGGATCGCCAAGGACCAGGTCGAGGACTACGCGCGCCGCAAGGGCGAGTCGCTCATGGAGGCCGAGCGCTGGCTGGCTCCGAACCTCGCCTACGAGCCGGGATAGGCACGAGACCGGCTTACGCGGTCGGCATCCGTGCTGATAGCGTCCCCCCATGACCCAGACGTACTGGCATCCGTTCGCGGACATGGCCGCCGTCGTGTCCGGGGGTGAGCTCGTCCTCGACCGAGGTGAGGACTGCTACGTCTGGGACGTCGAGGGGAAGCGCTACCTCGATGCCACCGCATCCCTGTGGTACTGCAACGTTGGCTGGGGTCGGCGCCAGATCGGCGAGGCGGCGGCCGCTCAGATGAGCGAGCTGCCGACCTACTCCAACTTCGGCGACATCGTGATCCCCGTGACACTCGAGCTCTCCGATCGAGTGGTGGGTCTCGCCCCGGTTCCCGGCTCCAAGGTCTTCCTCACGAGCGGTGGCTCCGATTCGATCGACACCGCGACCAAGATGGCCCGCCACTACTGGCACCTCGTCGGAGAGCCTGACCGCACGATCCTGATCCGTCGGGAGAAGGCCTACCACGGCATGCACACCGCGGGGACCTCGCTCGCGGGCATCCCGGCCAACGCCGCCGGGCACGGCTCTCTCATCGAGGACGTCATCGAGGTGCCCTGGGACGACGCTGATTCCCTGCGAGCGGCGATCGAGGACGTGGGCTCCGAGCGGGTGGCGGCGTTCTTCTGCGAACCGGTGATCGGCGCGGGAGGCGTGTTCCCCCCGCCCGACGGCTACCTCGAGGCGGTCCGTCAGGTCTGCCGTGACACGGATGTGCTGTTCGTCGCCGACGAGGTGATCACTGGGTTCGGCCGTTGCGGAGACTGGTTCGCCTCCACCCGATTCGGCCTCGAGCCGGACATCCTCGTGTGCGCGAAAGGGATCACCAGTGGCTACCTCCCCCTGGGCGCTGTGCTCGCTTCACCCCGCGTCGCCGAACCCTTCTGGGCCGAAGGCGCCGGGATGTGGCGGCACGGGTACACGTACAGCGGGCACGCGGCGGTCGCGGCCGCGGCGTTGGTGAACATCGACATCCTCGAGGACGAACGTCTCCCTGCGAGGTCGAAGGCGATGGAGGGCACGCTGCTCGACGCTCTCAAGCAGCTGACCGACCACGAGCTCGTCGAGGACGTCCGCGGCGGCCTGGGGATGCTCGCGGCCGTCAGCCTCCGACAGGATGTGGTCGCCGGGGACGCGGCGTTGGGGGCGCGTGTCGGCGCCGCGACACGGGAGGCGGGTGTCCTGGTGCGTCCCTTGGTCGGCGGCGCGCTCGCGGTGAGCCCGCCGCTCACGCTCGAGGAGTCTCAGCTTCAGGAGATCGTGGACGGGTTGCGCGCCGGCCTCGACGCCGTTGCCTAGTGGAACGAGTGGCCGCAGGCGCACGAGCTCTGCGCCGCCGGGTTGTCGATCGTGAACCCTGAGGCCTCAAGCGAATCCACCCAGTCGACCGTGGCCTGGGTGAGATAGGGAACGCTCATCTTGTCCACAACCACCTTGACCCCGAACTGCTCCTCCAGCAGGTCCTTCTCGGAAACCTGATCGTCTAGGTACATCGCGTACCGGAGACCCGAGCAGCCACCCGGCTGCACGGCGATCCGGAGCGCGATCTCGGGACGGCCCTCCTCGGTGATGAGCTTCTGGACCTCACCCGCTGCTGTCTCCGTGAGCCGGATCGTCTTCTGCGCCATCTCCTCGTCGGCCTCGTGGGTCGTCTCCGCCATCGCTTCTCCGGTTGCTGTCATGCCGGAGATTCTACCTCCGGACGGCGTCATCCTTCGGTGAACTCGGCGGGCTGAGCTCCGGCCGCCCGCAGGAGCTCGGACGGGGGCAGCGGGAAGACCGCATCTGGTGTTCCCGCTGCCGCCCAGACCTCTTGGAAGGCAAGCAGAACCGGGTCGACGAAGGCCGGCAGCGAAACCGGGTGCCCGAAGGGCGGCGTGCCGCCGACGGCGAAGCCGGTGGCCGCACGCGCCTCCTCGGGCGAGGCTCGACGTGCCTCGGACGCCTCCGCCACCACCGCGAGTTTCGACGGATCCACCCGGTTCGCTCCCGACGTGAAGGCGATCACAGGCCGCCCGTCCACCATGAAGATCAGCGACTTCACGATCTGCGCCACGTCACAGCCGATCGCTCTGGCGGCGTCCGCGGCCGTCTTCGTCCCCTCGGGGAACCGCTGGATCCGCGGTTCGACTCCGAGACCGCGCGCGGAATCCATGAATCGCTCGATCGCTCCCATCAGGACCGCGGGTGCCGCATATCCGGATCGAGCTCCCGGGCGAGCATGGCCCGTACTGTACGATTCCGCGCCGTGAGCCTGGACCGCACCACGCTGCTCGGGGTCGCGCATGCCGAGCGTCAGCGGCTCGGCCGGACCATCCAGTACTCGGAGCCCCAGACCTGGGAGCAGCCGAGCGCGCTGCCCGGCTGGTGGAACCGAGACGTGATGGCCCACCTCGCGTCGCACGACACGGCCGCGGCACATCTCGTCAAGGGAGACCCCGCCGAGGAGATCGAGGAGTACCGGTCGCGCCTGAACGGGAAACCCTTCTCCGTCGAGGAGTTCAACGAGTGGGTGGTGGAACGCAGGGCCGGCCTGCCCACGCGCGATGTGCTGGTGACCTGGGGCAAGGCGGCCGACGCGTTCCTCGCATACGCCGGCCTCCTCTCGGAGGAGGACTGGGAGAAGCAACGATTCCCCTGGCTGGCCGGCGAGATCGCGGCGCGCTACCTGGTCCAGTCCCGGATCGTCGAGTGGTGGATCCACGGCGAGGACATGCGGGCCACCAACGGGCTAGGGCCCGAGTATCAGCACTGGCCGGTATACATGACGATCGACCTGGGGGTCAGGATGCTGCCGTGGGCCCTCGGCCGGGCAGGCCTCGACCTGACCGGCTACAGCGTCCAGATCGACGTCGAAGGCGCCGGGGAGGGTTCGTGGCACTGGGGCCTGGGAGCCGGCGAGGTGCCTCCCGCCGACAAGGAGCCCGACACGACGATCGTCGGGCGGGCCCCCCAGCTCGGGCTCGTGGCAGCCCGACGCCTGTCCGCCGTGGACGTCCTCGCGTCCGGGAATCTCGTCGTGGGTCTCGATGTCGAGCTGGGCGTCGCGGTACTGCGCCACATCCGCGCCTTCGTCTGAGGGAACCGGCCCGGTCGTTCGCTCGTACCTCTTGCGTGTGGAGAACACATGTAGGTTCTTGGCTCAGAGATGCCGCCGAAGGAGCTCGACGCCGACCAGCGCCTGATGCGCTCGTTCGCCGCACGGGACCCTGGGGCGGCGGACACGCTCTACCGGCGGTTCGCTGGGCGGATCTACGGCCTCGGTCTCGTGATGCTCGGCAGCGACGCCGCAGCGCAAGACCTCGTCCAGGACACGTTCGTGAAGCTCTGGCGAAGCGCGCAACGCTACGACCGCTCGCGGGGGAAGCTCGAGACGTGGGTCCTGCTGATGGCCCGATCGCTCGCGATAGACGCGATCAGGCGTCGTGTGCTGGAGGTGCGCACCCTGGAGCACGTCGACCACACGCCCGAAGCGGACCAGGGACCAGGGCCGGACGACCAGGTCGTGATCCTCGATCTGGCGGAGCGGGCGCGTCGGGCGATGTCGTCGCTGCCGTCGGAGCAGCGAGCTGCCCTCGAGCTCGCCTACCTCGGAGGAAAGACGAGCGCAGAGATCTCCGACCTCGAGGGGATCCCCGTGGGCACCGCGAAGACGCGGATCCGGGCTGCGCTGCTCCGGTTGCGCGAGCTGATGTCCTCGGAGGATCGGCCGGAAACCACATCCGGGAACGAGCCGGAGCCGGACAGCGACCCGGGGCAAGAGGATCGGCCACGGCCAGAGACCCACAGACGGGACGGGGTCGAGCGTGACGACGTGTGAAGACGTGCGCACCCTGCTCCCGGACTTCGTCCTGGGCTCCACCGAGAGGCGAGACGAACTCGATCTGAGACGGCACCTGCGCGGCTGCGGGGCGTGCCGCCGCGAGTTGGACGCGCTACGAGAGGGATTGGGAGTGTTCGCATCGACACTCGAGCGCACGGCTCCGTCAGAGCTTCGCGACCGCGTGATGAGCGTCCTCTCGGAGGAGTGGACGGAGGCGATCGTCTCCCCTCGGTCGCGCGAGCCGGCGTCCCGAAGGTGGAACATCGCGCTCGCGGCGTCGATCGCCCTGGTCCTCGTCGCGGGGGCCTTCGGGCTGATCCAGCTCGACCGAGCCCGCGATGCCACGAAGGACGCCACCAGCTTCCGCACGGTCCTCGCCACGCTGGGTGGCACCGGGTTCAAGGTGGGAACGCTCGAGGCCGCGACCGAGACGCCCGTCGAGGGAAGCGTCGTCGCCTACGAGTCGAGCAAGGATCAGTCCTTCGTCGTGGTCTTCGTCCGAACCCCGGAGCTCACCGGCGAAGGCTCGCTCCTCGTGTCCAGATCGGACGGGACGACCTGGGACCCCGGACCCATCGAGTTCGACGGGGACGGCGACGCCGCGGTCTGGTGGGTCACCGATCGGAGCATCACCTCGATGACGGGCCTGACGGTCGCCGGCCCCGACGGCTCCCGGCTTGCCACCGCCGGGCTCCGCCCCGCCTAGCTGCGCGAGACCACCAGTCGCCTGACGAGCCGCTTCTGCGCGCCGAATCGGTACTTGTAGGCGTAGTCGCCCTTGAGGAAGTCGAAGACCGAGCAGTCCTCCTCGATCGCCTGCCGGATGTCCTCGGCCACCAGCACCATCCCGGGCGCGAGCTGCTGCCACTTCCGGTCGAACGCGGAGTTGTAGAGCGAGTAGGTGCCACCGAAGCTGAAGCCGATCGTGCCGGCGGCGAGCTCATCGCGGACGTGGATGAAGGTCAGACGGAAGACACCCCGCTCGCAGAACGTCTGCCCGAGCCGCCGGAAGAAGATCTCCATCCCCGGGACCATGAACACTCCCTTCGGGCCCTCGCTCATCCGGTGCAGCTCCACGAACCGGTCGAGGAGCGGAAGCAGGGTCTCGTCGGTCGCGGTCTCGACGTCGAACGGTCCGGTCTCCGCCTCCAGCTTCTTCGCCTTCCGCCGGATCTCGTGCCGGAGCTTCGACGGGACCTGCGCGAGGTACTCGTCCCAGGTGGGTGGCAGATCGAGGAACGGAGCCACCCCGTTCTGGTCCTCCGTCTCCTCCACCGTGAGCCCGTGGTTCGCGGCCGCCTCCCGGAGCTCCGTGAGCCACAGCGAGTCCTTCGGCAGGCCGCGGAGATCCGCGCGCTGCCAGTCATCTCGGCCGAGGAACCCCGCCCAGAGCTCCTTCGCGAATCCCTCCCGAGCCTCCGGCACTCCCACCGGCCCCATGAAGTCGGTGACCTCGGTACCTCCCAGGAACCGAAGGGTCTCCCCGATCAGTTCGAAGGCGACGGCTGCCACCTGCCTCCCACTCTCCTCGCCGAACGCGAAAAGGAGGTGTCGTGGTTCCTCGCCGAACTCCTCCCAGTAGAGCTTGAGGAAGTCCGGCGTGTGGAAGATCGTGCTCGCCGGATCGGCCGGGAGGAGGTCGCTCCAGTCGCGACGCTGGAAGTCGCGGGGGTCCTCGGAGAAGACGACCTTGAGCCCCGTCACCAGGAGCC
>JALZDC010000411.1 GCA_030862755.1 Actinomycetota bacterium | reverse complement strand
GCCCATGCGTCCTGCCCCTGGAGCCCGGCTACGTCTCATTCGTGACGGGGAGCCGCGCCACGGAGGGCGAGGGCCGGCGCCCGCTCCTCCCGATCCTGCTGTTCATCTCCGGGTTCACGATCGTGTTCACACTGCTCGGCGCATTCGCGGGGACCTTCGTCGGGTTCATCCGAGATCCCTGGTTCCAGCGAGCGGGCGGGCTGGTGGTGATCGTGCTCGGCCTCCTGATGCTCGGCTACGCGTTCCGCCGCGGCTCGCCGAACCTCTACGCGGAGCGCAGGCCGCTCCTCGAGCGGGTGCGTCCCGGCACGGCCGGAGCGCTTCCGCTCGGGGTGGCCTTCGCTGCCGGCTGGACGCCCTGCATCGGGCCCGTCCTGGGGGGGATCCTCGCGGTCGCGGCCGGAGGCGGCACCGTCAAAGGGGCGGCCCTGCTCGTCGTGTACTCGCTCGGCCTCGGGCTCCCGTTCCTGCTGGTCGGCATCGGCGCCGACCGTCTGGTGCGGAGCCTCCGCTGGGTGCGGCGTCACTACCGGGTGATCGCGGGCGTCTCGGGAGGGCTTCTCGTGACCGTGGGCGTGATGCTGATGACGGGTCTCTTCCAGCGATTCATCGCGCCGCTCGCGCGGTTCGCGCCGGGGCTGTAGGCATGAGCCAGCCCGTTCTGCAAGGAATGCTACTGGTGTCACCGCACCGACCTTCCCCCTTCACCGGGTCGGCGCTCCCTGGATGACTGAGGAAGGCATCCGCTACGTCTGCGACCGGGATAGCTGGTGGCGATGGAAGGACATCCTCCGAACGCTCGTGGGGCGGTCCGACCAGTCAACCCCGGATCGACCCTCCACGACGACACCACCGAGCTTCAGTCGCCTGGCAACAGCCGGGTCAACCACTTGACGAGAGCTCGGTCCCGTTCCGCGGCTTGGTGCGTCAAGAGGTGACCGACAGACCTAGGTTTTCGTCGGTAACCCCTTGACGGGTAGTCGGAACATGCGCCACGGAGCTCGGCAACCCCCTGACACGGTGACGGCGGCCGGCCGTGGCGAGGGTCAAGACCGCAGGGATGGACGGGCGACGGAGGCGCTCCTAGCATCGGAACGGCCATGACGACCTCCCCCACGGTCCGCCAGTCGGTCGCCCTGGTCTGGCGAACGCTTCGGTCGATGCGCACCGCCCTGATCCTCCTGTTGGTCCTTGCCGCCGGCTCCGTCATCGGTTCGCTGCTGCCCCAGATCCCGAACTCGCCGGAGCGGGTCGGTCGGTACCTCGACGATCACGGGTTCTGGGGTCCGATGTTCTTCCGGGCGGGTTTGTTCGACGTCTACGGCTCGTGGTGGTTCGTCCTCATCACGACGTTGCTGTTCGTGTCGCTGGCCGCGTGCCTGCTTCCGAGGACCAGGGCCATGGTCCGGGCGATGCGTCAGCGGCCGGTGCAGGCGAAGGAGCTCGACGGGTTCCGCCACCACGCGGAGGTGCGGGTGGGCACCGGACCCGACGAAGCGGCGTCGAGTGCCGCGCGCTACCTGCGGAGGAGGCGATTCCGCGTCTCCCGCGAGGGCCTGGGCGTCGCCGGGGAGAAGGGCGCCCTCCGCGAGCTCGGGAGCCTGCTCTTCCACTGGGCGTTCTTCCTGCTCGTCGCCGGCGTGATCGTCGGAAAAGGGACCGGCTTCACCGGACGCGCTGTCGTGACGGAGGGGGAGTCATTCGTGGACGCGCGCTCCAACTACGCCGGTCAGATCCGAGTTGGCCGGTACTTCGGCGGCGGGTTCACGGGTGTCGGGATCCGCCTCCTCGACTTCGAGGCCACCTACCGACGGAACGGATTGCCCAAGGACTTCGTGTCGCGTGTCGCCTTCTCCGATCAACAAGGCAGCAGCGTCGGGAGAGAGGAGGTTCGGGTGAACCACCCCGCGTCGGTCGAAGGGCTTCGCGTCTTCCAGGAAGGCTTCGGTTGGGCGCCCGTCGTGAACGTCGAGTCGGACGGGGAGGCGATGTGGTCTTCACCGATCGTCGCCGTGCGTGACCGAGCGCCGGCCGGCGTTCCCGCGACGGCGATGCCGTGGCGCGGGGCGATCAAACTTTCGGCGACGGAGCCGGACCTCATGATCACCGTCGAGCTGTGGCCCGACTTCAGGGCCTATGCCAACTTCCAGTTGACTGGCGAGCCGACCCCGATGCGCGTGCAGTTCGACCCCTACGTCCGCTACTCGGTCTTCGTGGGAC
>JALZDC010000369.1 GCA_030862755.1 Actinomycetota bacterium | reverse complement strand
AACTACTACTTCTTCATTCTGGGAGCCCTGTGGGTGGCCGTCGGGCTGTCGGGTGTCCCGGACGAGAGTCGGTCTGAAGCACGCCGCTAGGGCTCAGAGCCGCTTGCACTGTTAGCCCGGATTTTTCCTCTCGGGCGGTTTCGCCTCAGGCGCTTCGGGTAGGAATCAGAGTGGACCCAGGGAAGGGGGGCCCGCTCCCTCATCCCCTTCTGAAAACGGCACAGGAAGGAGATGACCGAGATGCTTCAGCGACTCCGAAAGAGCAGCAAGGCCGCTATAGCTTCCGTCCTGACGGCCATCTACCTCGCTCTGCTGGTCAGCATGGCCATCGCGCATCATCGTCCGAGCCACAACCCCACCCCGACCGCGTGCGTGGTGTCACAGGGCAAGGCGCCGGAGAAGAATCCCCATTGTCGGCCTAGCCCGAGCCCCAGCCCTACCACCGCCATCACGAGCACGGGCACTGACGGCAGCCCCTCGGAGAACGCCAACAAGTCCGGCGGTGGCGGTCGAGGCCGCAAGGGACGTTAGCTAGCTCAGCCTGACGAAGGAGAGGAGGTCGAGGCACTCTCGGCCTCCTCTTCCATTTTCAGCACCTTTTGGAACGAGGCGATCGCAACCTCGATCTGATCCTCGCTCGGCGGCTTGGTGGTGATCTTCTGCAGCCATAGCCCCGGGGCCATCAGGAAACGCATCACCGGCGAGCGATGGTACTTGGCGCCGAGCCGAAGGAGCTCGAACGCGATCCCCGCGATGATCGGGATCGCCAGCAGGCGCGAGCCGATCCTCCACGCCAGACCCGGCGTTCCGAACAGAGCAAACACGAAGATGGTCAGGATCATCACGATCAGCAGGAAGTTGGTCCCGCAGCGCACGTGGAGGGTCGAGAAGCGGTCGACCGAGGCAGGCTCGAGCGGGGCGTTGTGCTCGTAGGCCGCGATGGTCTTGTGCTCTGCGCCGTGGTACTCGAATACCCTGCGGATCTCCTTCATCCGACCGATCAGCCACAGGTAGGCGAGGAACAGAAGCACTCGGAAGATCCCCTCCCCCACATTCAGCAGGATCCCCGAGCCCACGTTGTCCTTGGCGAAGTTCGAGACGACCGCCGGGAAGACCACGAAGATCCCGAGGAACACCACCAGGGCGATGGCCATCGAGAAGGCCATCTGCCGGGGGGTGAGCTTCTCCTCCTCCTCGGCGGACTGGTTGGGCGAGATGGTGAGGGCCTTGATGCCGATAGAGAGCGCCTGCCCGAGCGCGATGATGCCGCGGAACCCGGGTACCCGAAAGACGCGAAAGCGCTTGGCGATCGAATCGATCCCGTGACCCTCGAGGTAGATGTCGCCCGCGGGCTTGCGCACGGCGATAGCCCAGTGGTCGCGGCCGCGCATCATCACGCCCTCGAGAACCGCCTGCCCGCCATAGAAGTGCTGCTGGTCCGCCACGATGGCGATTCTATTGGAGCGGCCGCAGATCGCCCCAGGGGGCGGACGCTACCGGGCCGCCTCGGATCAGACCGAGCCCGCCAGGCCCGAGACGGCCACGGGCGCCACGCTCGTCGGACCCACCCCGTCACCGAGCTGCCCGTGTGTGTTGTCGCCCCAGCAATACACGGTCGTGTCCAGCACCGCGGAGCAGGTGTTCCGCCTGCTGGCGCTGATCGACCGGATGACGGGTCGAACCTCCGTCGGCACGTCGCCGTCGGTGGGTCCGAAATCGAGGCCGTGGGCAGACGGTGCCACGAGCTTCGGCGTGGCGCTGTTGAGCGTCGTACCGTCGCCCAGCTGACCGTCCCCGTTGGCCCCCCAGCACTTCATGCTGCCGTCCGCGAGTCGCGCGCATGTGTGGAAGTCCCCGGCTGTGATGACCTCGGCCCGGCTGGCGGGTCCGATGGTCGCCACTGCCGTCGGCAAGCTGCGGTCGGCGTTCGTGGTGTCTCCGAGCTGCCCGCTGCCGTTCTCTCCCCAGCAACTGATGGAGCCGTCCTTGATCAGGGCACACGTGTGCTGGTCGCCTGCTGTCAGCGCCACGACGCCGACGAGGGGATCGTCCACGTCTTGATCCGTGTCCTTCTGGACGTGCACGGCCCAGTTCCGCTGGGAGGTCGTGTTGTCTCCGAGCTGCCCGGATCCGTTGAAGCCCCAGCACCAAACGGTGCCGGAGGTCAGCGCGCACGAATGGAACCCGCCCGTGACCACGTCGCTGGCCCCGGTGAGGTCGACCAGGTTCTCCGACGTCGAGGACGGATCGACGTCCGCCTGCACGGTCACCGGGGCATTCCGATCCATGGTGGTCGTGTCGCCGAGCTGCCCGTTGAGGTTCCTCCCCCAACACCTCACCTTGCCGTCGGAAAGCTCCGCGCAGCTGTGTCCACGCTCCACCGCGCCCAGCCCGCCTCCGGCGCTGATCGAGGAGGCTGAGCTCAGACCGAAAACCGGCACCGGGGCCGATCTCGAAGTTGTCGATGAGTCCCCGACCTGGCCGGTACCGTTGAAGCCCCAGCACCTCGGGGCGTTCGAGCCGGCCGCCAGGACGCAGGCGTGTCCGTTCCCCGCATCGATCGAGGACGCGGAGGGCACACCGCTCAGGGCGACCCGGATCGTGCTGTCGGGCACGCCGATCCCTGCTCCGAGCCGTCCGTCGGCGTTGCTGCCCCAACAGACGGGCTTGCTCGGCGTGTCCGCATCCGTCAGCGCGCAGGCGAATCTAGTGCCGGCGGTCACCGCCGTCGCCCCCGTAAGGGTCGTCACCTGAACCGGGATGCGGCTGAACGGGGCACGGAACCCGAGCTGGCCGTAGAAGTTGTATCCCCAGCACATCACCCCGCTGCCGACGATCGCGCAGCTGTGGAACCCGCCCGCGGTCACGGCACCGGCTCCGGCGAGCCCGGAGACCTCGACAGCGCTGGAGCTGTTCTGCAGGCCCGGGGAGAGGGGATCGGGATCGGTACCCAACTGGCCTCGCTTGTTGTTGCCGAAGCAGCGAGCCGAGCCCCCTGTCATCCGCGTGCAGGTGTGGAACTGCCCCGCGGAGATGGCCTTGATCCCGGAGAGATCCTGGAGGTTCTGCAGTGGGCCCGGATCCGCGTCGTACCGGACGGTGATCGGGGCGGTGCTCGGATCCATCACGGAATCGCCGTCGGCGTCGGGCGTGGAACGCCCGAGCTGCCCGTGGGCGTTCTGACCCCA
>JALZDC010000311.1 GCA_030862755.1 Actinomycetota bacterium | reverse complement strand
CTCCCCGCCGTAGGTACCCCGGATGGGTCGTCGCCGTCTGCGTGATCCTCGCTGCCAGCCTCGGCGCGCTGGCCTTGGCGCCGCTCTTTCGGGGAGGGCGAGACGAGGGGCCTGGTTTCCTTTTCCTCGACCGGACCGACCAGGGCGTTCCCACGCGCTGGAACCCGTGCGAACCGATCCCTTACGTGGTCAATGCCTCACTCGCGCCCGAGGGTTCGCTCGCCGACGTCCACGAGGCCGTTAGCCGGATCTCCGCCGCTACCGGGATCGCCTTCGAGTACGAGGGGACGACCAACGAGGAAGCGAGCGCCTACCGCGAGGCGTACCAGCCGGAGCGGTACGGGGAACGGTGGGCCCCCGTCCTGATCGCCTGGGCCTTTCCAGGTGACACGGACATCCCGTTCGAGCACGGGGATGAGGTCGCCGCCGCGGTCGCCCGGCCGATCATACCCGCGACCCGGCTCGAGGACGTCTACGTGAGCGGGTGGATCGCGCTCAACACCGACGATCCGAACCCCCCTGGATTCGACCTTCCCGGGCAGCAGGGTCCGGTGATCCTCCACGAGCTCGGCCACCTGATGGGGCTCGGTCACGTGAAGAGGGTCGGCGAGATCATGCACCCGGCCGGCGGCGGCGTGGTCGACCTGGGGCCCGGTGACCGCGAGGGGCTCCAACAGCTCGGTGCCGCCGGTGGCTGCATCCGCGTGATGGAGCCGATCGACGCCTGAGATCGGCGCATGAAGGCTTGCAACGCAGCGCCGACGTTGTCGGGATCCGACCTCTGGGGTAGGGTTCTTGCACCTGCGAATGGTCTGCACGCGCGAAGCCGGCACCGTGGGGGCGATGATCCCCGACCGCATCTGCTGTCCGGCCTGACCAGGGACGGCCCCAGCCTCCGCGCATCTAGGGCACCGACCGTTCTCTTCCCAACCCGAACCCAGGAGGTTCCACCGTGAACACCATCACCGCCACCGTCGACGCCAAGGGTCAGTCGTGCCCCGGGCCGCTCGTGTCGCTGGCCAAGGTCTTGAAGGACGCCCGGAGCGGCGACCTGTTCGAGCTCCTCGCGACCGACCCAGGCTCGAGGAGCGACGTCCCCAGCTGGGCCGAGATCAGCGGTAACGACCTGCTTGAGGCCACCGAGACCGACGGCGTCTACCGCTACCTCCTCAGGAAGAGCTGAGGCCGATGGCCGCGACCGAGACCGATCTTTCCGCCGGATCCCAGCTCGCCGAGCTGTTGAGGCGTGTCGAGGCGCTGGAAGAGGCGGACGGCAAGCGCATCGAGAAGAAGAACAAGCTGACGATCATCGCCTGGGGCGGTGACCTCGACCGGATCTGGCCGACGACGATCCTTGCGACGACCGCGGCCGCCTCCGGGATGGAGTCGACCGTCTTCTTCACGTTCTGGGGACTCTTCGCGATCGTGAAACCGGACGTGCGCGTCACCGGCTCCAACTGGATGCAGAAGATGATGTCGCTGATGAACCCGGGCTCCGCCCAGAAGGCGAAGCTCAGCCGCTACCAGTTCGCCGGCGCCGGCCCCGCGATGTTCAAGAAGCTCGCGAACGATCACCAGGTGCCCACGCCGGAAGACCTGATCGAGACCGCGAAGGACCTCGGTGTCCGCCTGATCCCTTGCCAGATGACGATGGACATGCTGGGTTTGAAGCGCGAGGACCTGCTCGACGGGCTCGAGGAGCCTATCGGCGCCGCAACGGCGATCGCCGAGATGCGCGACGCCGCCGTGAGCATCTTCATCTAGAACGCGACTCGATCGTGCCGGCTCGTGGCGCCCGGAGGTGGTCGTCGGCGCGCCTCGTAGTCTGGATGCATGTCCCGGGTGGCCGACGAGATGCGGAAGACGTTCGCCTCGATGCACGTCTCGAGGAACTTCCGGCTGTTCTTCGTCGGGCAGCTGATCTCGGTCACCGGCACGTGGGTGAACTGGACCGCCGGAGCCGTCTTGGTCCTCCACCTCACCGACAGCGGTGTCGCCCTGGGCATCGAGGCCGCCTTGCTCTTCCTCCCGGTCCTGTTCTTCGGGGTCTGGGCGGGCTCGCTCGCCGATCGGTTCGACAAGCGCCGCATCCTCGTCTGGTCCAACGCGGGCTACGGCGTGCTCGCCGCGGTTCAGTTCGCGCTCGTGGCAACCGACGTCGTCCAGATCTGGATGGTGTTCGTGATCGCCTTCCTGACGGGGCTGATCCTCGCGATCGAGCCGCCGACGCGCCAGTCGTTCTACGTGGAGCTGGTCGGGGAGCAGCACATCACGAACGCGATCAGCCTGAACAGCGCCGTCTTCACGGGTACCCGCGTGCTGGGGGGCGCGCTCGCCGGGACGATGATCGATGCGTTCGGTCTGTGGTCGCCGTTCCTGCTGGACACGGTCTCCTACGTGGGTGTGATCGCCGCCTTGCTGGCGATGCGGATCGACGAGCTCCACGTGCAACGGAAAGCGGAGCGGGAACCGGGTCTCGTCCGCGCCGGGCTCCGCTACGTCTGGAGCTCCCACGCGCTCCGGGTGCCGTTGCTGGTGATGTCGCTCGTCTACCTGTTCACGTTCAACTTCAGCGTGGTGATCCCGCTGCACGCGTACCGGACCTACGCAGGTTCGGCGCAGGAGATCGGCTGGCTGTACGCGGCGCTCGGGCTGGGCGCGTTCCTCGGCGCGATCGCGATGGCCAACCGTCAGACCGAGCCGACGCTGCGGCGGCTGGCCGGGTTCTCGG
>JALZDC010000303.1 GCA_030862755.1 Actinomycetota bacterium | reverse complement strand
GGACCGCAGTGGATGCCAGCTACGATCGAACGGTGGGCCGAGCGCGAATGGTGGGGAACGCGGCGGTGGAGGACCTATCCTACGGCCTTCCCTCGAATGCGCTGAGGCAACCCTCATAGGCAGTCTGCTGAGATGCAGGCACGAAGGTCTCTTTCCGCATAGGCGAGCGCCACGTCCACTGGATCTTCACTGTTCCCGGGCGTACCGAATCCCTGGTCCACGAAATCCTCCGGTGGGTAAACAGAGCAGCCTGATAGGCGAGGACGAAACGACTCCACCTTGACTCCAGCGAATCCCCTCACCCGCTGCCAGATCTCACCCAAGCACGTGACGCAGTCGATCGTGCTCCGATCGCAGTCCGGGGCAGAATCGAGACCAGGAGGTGCCGAGGAGTCGCTGGTGCTGCTGAAGTCCGGAGGAGGCGCGTATTCGCCGATGGCGGTGCTCGCATAGCCACGGAGGTCTCCAGCGTAGGCAAAGTCCCCTTTTCCGGGTATCCCTCATGCCCCCCAGAAGGCCGATGCCTGATGGCATGGATCGACCTACAGCACATCGCGCACGGCACCCTTGGACGCGGATCATCGCCTCGGCGGCGGCGGCTTGCGTGCTCATCTCCATGCTTCCGAGCTCGGCGAGCGCGGCGCCCAGGACTCCTTCGGTGACGGTGGCGAACGTCGTCGTCTCGGAGAGCGCGGGAACGGCCAGCTTCACGATCAAGGCGAAGCCGCGGCCACAGGCGTGCTGCGCCCTCTCCGTGGACTGGACGACCGCGGAGGGCACCGCTACCGAGCCGGCTGACTTCGCGGCCGCATCCGGAACGGTGTCGCTGAGCCGCAGCGGCCCGACCGCGATCGTGAGCGTCCCCATCACCGCCGATGCCCTGGACGAGCCGGATGAGGCGTTCGCGGTGAAACTTTCCAACCTGGTGGGCATTCCCGGGCAGATCGGGGATGCCCAGGCGACCGGGACGATCACCGACGACGATGCCATCCCGGCCTTGTCGATCGACGACGTCGCGCTGGGCGAGGGTGACGGCGGCCCGACGACGGCGAGCTTCACCCTAAGCCTATCCGCGCCCAGCGGCCGGACGGTGACCGTGGACTGGGCCAGTGCCGATGGAACCGCCAGCCAGCCCATGGACTACGTCGCAGGTTCCGGGATGGCCACGTTCGTTCCCGGTGACACGATCGCGACCGCTGACATCACCGTGAACGGCGACACCGATCTCGAGCTCGACGAGGCCTTCACGGTCGCACTCACGAACCCCACCAACGCGACGGTCACGGACGCCTCGGGGACGGGGACGATCCTCGCCGATGAGGTCGAACCGATCGTGAGCGTCGGGAACGCCACGGTGACCGAGGGAGATTCGGGGTCATCCGCGCTCAGCTTCACGGTCTCGCTCTCCCGGGCGGGATTGGTCACGGCTACCGTGGACTGGGCCACGGCGGACGGCACAGCGGTGGCTCCCGGTGACTACCCGATAGCCTCGGGCACCGTCACATTGACCGGAGGCGACCTGTCGGAGACCGTTGAAGTCCCAGTGAACGGCGATACCGGGTTCGAGCTCGATGAGACCCTTTTCGTCAACCTCTCGAACGCGACCAACTCGTTCATGGGTAATGGCCAAGGCGTCGGCACGATCTCGAACGATGACTCGCTCCCATCGATCTCGATCGCCGACGTTGCGGTCAGGGAAGGCAACACCGGAGCGAGGATAGCTCTATTCGACGTCACGCTGTCCAGTGTCAGCGGCGCTTCCGCATCCGTCGGATGGGTCACGATCGGCGGCACGGCGCTCGAGGGTCCCGACTACGTCGGTGGCTCTGGGATCATCGCCTTTGCACCCGGCGACATGTCGGAGACCTTGTCGGTGAGCGTGAACGGCGACACCGCAGATGAGCCGAACGAACGATTCGGTGTCGTGCTCTCGGCACCGAGCGGGGCGATCGTCGCTGATGGCGGCGGAACGGGAACGATCCTGGACGACGACAAGGCGCCCACCACGCTGACCCTCCGGGTCCGCCAGCGCCCGCTCCGGGTGATCGGCTCCGGCCGCCTCGAGCCAGCGAGATCGGGCTTCGAAGTGACCGTCAACCTCTCCCGTCGACGCGCGAACGGGACGTTTGCCTGGCTGCGGTCCAAGACCGTGGCGGTAAACACTATCCGTGACAGGGATGGAGACGGCCTTAACGAGGGCGTATACCTGGCTTCGTTCCGTCGTCCGAAGACCAACGCCACCTACCGGATCGTCGCGACGTTCAAAGGAACCCCGACGCACAAACAATCATTGAAGCGGGTCATCTTCACGCTTCCCTGAGATCGGATACGCCCGGTGCCAAGCGTTCCGAAGGCGTGATCCTCCTGACCGGAGCGCTGTACTCCCCTGGCCCGAGGATCCGAGCTCCGAGGCCGTTCAGCTCGCGGTCGCGGCGTAGGAGGTCGGCGAACATCGCCACGGGCCGGACGACAGCTGGAGTCGGTCAGGTCGTATCTCCGCTAGTCCGAGGGAAGTCCATCGTCCGCCACCCGTGACCCGGCCGGCTAGAGGCGCGGGTAGGTGTGGCCATCGCCCTTCACGAAGCAGGCCTTGACCGACGTGTTGTAGAGACGTCGGCGCGGGATGTCGACCTTGGTATCGCAGCGGCCGCAGGTGAACGCGCCGAACCAGCGCGACGAGATGGCCTGGGGATACTCACACTTGTGGCACGCCTCGAACCTGATCTCGGCGGCGCAGGAGAAGCAACGGTACGAGACCGCGCCGTCCCCCACTGGGGAGGGCATCCGGCAGTCCGGGCACGTGAGGTACGCCATCTCACCCGAGGTTGTCGGCCGTTCGGGTGACCTGCCCCAATACCCGATCACGGGCATCCGGATCGGGACCGATGACGGTGACGTGGCCGAGCTTCCGTCCCGGTCGGGATCCCTTTCCATACAGGTGAACGTGGATGTCGAGGTCGAGATCGAACGATCCGCTCGACGGCACGGAGCCGATCAGATTCACCATCCCGCTGTGGACCTCCGCCGAGGTCGAGCCGATCTCGAGCCCACAGATCGCTCGCAGATGGTTCTCGAACTGCGACGTCGCCGCCCCCTCGATCGTCCAGTGGCCGGAGTTGTGCACGCGCGGGGCCATCTCGTTGCCGAGCAGGTCCTCCCCCACCTGGAACAGCTCGATCGCGAGCACACCGACGTGTCCGAGCCGCTCCATCACCGCCAGCGCGTGGCGCTCGGCCCTCTCCTGCAGCTCGGGCGTGACATCCGGGGCCGGCGCGATGGACACGCGGAGGATCCCGTCCCGGTGGGCGTTCTCGACGAGCGGATAGAAGGCGGCCCGGCCGTCCCGCCCGCGCACTCCGAGGATCGAAAGCTCCCTTTCGAAAGGGACGAGCGGTTCGAGCAGCGAGGGAGCATCACCCACGGCCCGCCAGGCGCCGTCCGCCTCGTCCACGCTTCTCACTCGAACCTGTCCCTTCCCGTCGTAGCCGAAGCGCCGGCTCTTCAACACGCTCGGCACGCCGATCACGTCGAGGGCTTCCGCGAGCTCGTCGCGGGAAGACACCGCTGAGAAGGGGGCCACCGCCAGGCCCACCTCTTCGAACAGTGTCTTCTCGAGGAGCCGGTCCTGCGCGAACTCCAGGGATCCCGGGGGCGGGAACACGAGGACTCGCTCCGCGAGGAAGCGCGCGGAGGCGACCGGCACATTCTCGAACTCGTACGTGACGACGTCGGAGGTGGCGGCCAGTTCAGCGAGCGCGTTTTCGTCGTCGTAGCCACCCACGATCGTCGCCGCGACCCTCGATGCGGGAGAATCCGGCGCTGGATCCAGGGTGATGCATCTGATCTCGAGTTCGGTGGCCGCCTCGGCCAGCATCATGCCGAGCTGGCCGCCGCCCACGATCCCGACGAGCGTCACCGCTCGTCGGGATCGGGATGCGCGATCACGTTCTCCGTCTGGACATCCCGGAACTTCAGGAGCTGCTCGCGGACGTGCTCGTCCTCGAGGGCCACGATCTGCGCAGCAAGCAGCCCGGCGTTCACCGCGCCGCCGACGCCGATCGCGAGCGAGCCGACCGGCACGCCTGCCGGCATCTGCACTATCGACAGGAGCGAGTCCATCCCCTTCAGCGCCTTCGACTCGATCGGCACACCCAGCACCGGCAGGTGAGTGTTCGCCGCCGTCATCCCGGGGAGATGGGCCGCGCCGCCGGCCCCGGCGACGATCACCCGAAGGCCTCGGTCAGCGGCCGTCTTCGCATACTCGACCATCAGCTCCGGCGTGCGATGAGCCGACACCACCTTGCTCTCGAAGCGAACACCGAGATCCTCGAGGGTGTCGCAGCAGTGCTTCATCGTCTCCCAGTCGGAGCGGGAGCCCATGATGACGCCCACCTGCGGCTCGTCCACGGGCCGAGTCTATCGACCGCTCCGGCCGGCGGGGCCGGCGCCTAGGCCGGCGGGTTCGCCACCGTGGCCGCGAACTCCTCCAGGTTGTCGACATAGCGCTGCACGTCGTCGTCGGAGTGAACGATCGACGTGGTCCAGCTCTCCCACTTCGAGCCAGGCGACTTGAACACACCGCGGTTCAGCTGCCAGAGCCACGCGAGCTGCGGCACGCGGTCGTCGATGTCCCACAGGTCCCGGTACTCGTGGATCGGCTCGCGCCGGAACTCGACCGATCCCTTCGCTCCGAGGAGCTTCGCGTTCGCCGGCAGGCCGTGGTTCGCGCAGACCTCGTCGCAGTTCGCGAGGATGGAATTCAACTCGTCGAAGCGGGCGTAGGCATCGGGCGTCAGCACGTCGAGGAGGTTGGCCTTCGCCGCTGCCATCGTGAGCGGGTTCCCGTTGAAGGTGCCCTGCTGGTCCAGCTCTCCCCGGATCACCATGCCCATCGCCTCTTCGGTCCCACCGATGGCCCCGCACGGGAGTCCCGCGCCCAAGGCCTTGGCCAGGCACACGAGGTCGGGCACCACGCCGAACGCCTCGATGGCACCGCCCCAGGCGAGGGTGAAGCCCGTCTTCACTTCGTCGAAGACGAGCAGGGAGCCGTCGGCGTGGCAGAGCTCTTTCAAGCCCGCGAGGTACCCGGCGTCGGGAAGCACGAGCCCGCAATTCGTCATCGCGGGCTCGACGATCATGCAGGCGAACTCCCCGGGATGGTCGGCGAACGTCCGCTTCGCGGCCTCGAGGTCGTTGAACGGCACATTCAGGACGAGGTCCACGAACTCCCGCGGCAGGCCGAGGGTCTGCGGGACGGAGGCCGGGTGGTCGCGCGGCCCCGCCTTCTCCTGGTCGGGAAACACGCTTACCATCAGCGAGTCGTGGTGCCCGTGGTAGGTGCCCTCGATCTTCAGGATCTTCTTCCGGCCGGTGAGCGCGCGCGAGATCCGGCAGGCATCGAGCGTGGCCTCCGTACCTGAGTTGCCGAACCGCCATTGCGGCAGGCGATAGCGCTCGGCGAGGTTCTCCGCGACAGGGAGAGCCTCTTGGGTCGGTTGGGCGAAGTGGGTGCCCTCCTGGACGCGCCGCTGGACCGCTTCCACCACCTTCGGGTGCGCGTGGCCCATCACCATCACGCCGTACCCGTTGTGCAGGTCGACGTACTCGTTCCCATCGATGTCCCAGACGCGCGAGCCCAGGCCGCGGCGCACGTAGATCGGATGCGGCGGCCAGGATTGCCAGGACGAGGACACTCCGCCCGGGAGGAACCGCTTGGCTTCCTCTCGGTAGGAGAGCGAGCGGGCGTGCCGGCGTTCGAGCGCTTCGCCCTCGCGCTTCGTCAGCTCCTCGATCCAACCCAGGTCGATCTCGACGGTCTCCCTCGTTGCCATCGCTCTCCTCTCGGGTCCCGGCGCGAACCGGGCACGATCCCGGCTCGATCCAAGGGGTGCCTAGTCTAGGCTCCCGCCCATGGGGTTCGGCCCCGACGGGTCGTGGAGGATCTGGCCGATCGCCGGATGGCGCGTAGCAGTCGGTGCCCGTATCATGGCTGAGAAACCGCTTGCGAGAGAATCTGGGGGCGGTGTCGAGCATCCGCCGGGAGCGATGTCTCTCGGATGGTTCGGCGCCGGGAGACCATGAGGGACCGACGAGTCGTGGACAAACCGAAGGACGTCCTTCCTCGTGTCACGCCGCCGGGAACGATCGGAACACACGCGACGCCGAGCATGTCGTCCGGTCGACCGGCGTCGAGGTTCCAGCGACGGCTCGCCAAACGCCTCGATCGCCTCGCCCATCGGATGCAGCGCCGGCGGGAGCGTCTCGCCGTTCGATCGGAGCGGCTCACCCATGGAGTGGAAAGCCGCCGATGGGGTTTGACCTTCCGCCTTCGGCGCCGTTGGTTCCTCCTCGTCGACCGAGTCGAGTTGGGGATCGAACTCCTGCAGGTCCGTTGGTACCGGCTCATCTCGCATGTCCCCGAACGTCTGGCTCGGCGGGGACAAGAATCAGCGTCCCGGCGCGGGGCGCTGGTGGCCGCGGGCATCTCGGTCGCCCTCGCCGTCACGGCGATCGCCGTGCTTCCTCTCGACAGGCTCGACAGGGATGCGCCGGCCCGCCCGGGCGCCTCGCCTACGGATCCCTCCCCGGATCCCCAACCGTCTCCCGTGCCAACTGGCGGCCCGGACATGTTCCCCTCGGTGCCTCCATCCCTGGATCTCTCAACGTACGCGAACGCACAGGCCGGCTACCTGTTCAGCTATCCGGACGACTGGGTGGTGTCCGCATCTCCCACGGCGACGGTCCTCTCGGACCCCCAAGGTCAGGTCCTGGTCTCGTTCGACGGCGCGCCGTCCGGATCGCTTCAGGAGGCCTCTGACGGAGTCCTAGAACAGCTGACCAACGCCTACGTGAGTCCCAAGATCATCGCGACCGAGTACAGCAGTACGCCCCAGGAGTACCCATCGATCGTCGTGGGCGGCACCGCGACGGACGCGAGTGGTGCGAGCATCCGCTTCCTCGTCGTCACGATCGAGGGCCCGGAGGAGAACCGGGCCGTTTCGATCCGTTTCCCCGCCGATACGGATCCGGATGATCTGGGTGCGATCCTCGCCGTCGTCGGTTCATTCAGGTTCGATCGACGGGCTTAGGAGGTCCACCCAGGCGTCTCGGACGGGCAGGCCCGGTGTCTGAGGAGTTAGTTATCGGCATTCGACCTACGACATTTGGGTTAGGACAGCGAGATCCAGGGGTATGGGCAGACAGTATCAGTGTCGAGCGGGCAGGGCAGCAGGAGTGTCGAGCGGGCCAGGGAGGACGGGATGATCAAGGCATCGAACCGAGCCCAGCGTTTCTCGGTCATGTGCGCGGTCGCAACAGTCGTGTCGCTGGGATGGTCCCCACTGCACGCTTTGGCAGATGACGGTGCGATCGATGCGGTCGGTTCGAGCGCCGGCGGAGCCACGGATCAGGTGGTCGAGGGGGCAACCGCGGCCGCCGACCCCGTCGACGCAGTCTCGCAAGGGACCTCAAGCCCGGTCGAGGCCGTCACGACCATGACCTCCAACCCGATCGAGGCTGTCTCGGAAACGACCTCGAGCACGGTAGATACCGTCTCGGGCACCACCGACACCGTGTCGAACACCGCCTCGGGCACCACCGACACCGTGTCGAACACCGCCTCGGGCACCACCGACACCGTGTCGAACACCGCCTCGGGCACCACCGACACCGTGTCG